>JAGGUL010000070.1 GCA_021158525.1 Candidatus Hydrothermota bacterium
CCATATACGATATCCAGTATACCACCGATCCGAGCGGCACTTCGCCCATGGTGGGAGTCAAGGTTCTCACCTACGGAATTGTAACGGGGGTCATCGGGAACAACTTCTTCATCGAGGAGAGGCCCGGTGGAGCCTGGCACGGCATTTACGTCTATCGCGGATGCAACAGCTCCCCTACTCTGTCCATATGCGATAGCGTAAGCGTGACCGGTATAGTCCAGGAATATTTTGGCGTAACAGAAATCGGCTGCGACTATTACGGAGAAGTATCGATAATAGCATCAGGTGTATCTCTTCCTGGAACTACAGAGATTACCATACCGGGTATGTCCGAGGAAAAATATGAGGAGATACTGGCAATTATAAGAAACGTATATTTTGTAGAATCGGGAGTCTTCGAAGCCGGCACCTATCTTATTTACGATGAGAACGGCGATACTGGAATAGTAGTCGTGTTAAACACCTCGGGCATTGTTGGTGCACCCATTCCGACCGGAAAAACAAACGTCGTCGGTAACATATTCCCGTATGAGATTTTGCCCAGGGTTCTGGAGGATGTGCCAGTGAAAGAGAGCAAGCTCTCCCCGATAGAAAAACCCGTTCACCTGAGTAGAACCCTTTTAAGACAGGGAGAACCGCTCAAAGTCATGATAAACGAGCCGGGTAATTACAGGATATCCATTTATAACACGGCTGGAAGCCTGATCGAGTCAAGAGATCACAGCCTTCTTTCATCGGGCAGCATTACTCTCGATACCCATGATCTCACGTCCGGAGCCTACTTCCTCAAGGTGAACGCAACAATTGAGAAGTTCGTGGTGAGATAGGAAAACCGGTACAAAAACTCAGGTATTGGCGGGAATCTCCGATTCCCGCCCCCTTCTTATACACCGCTTACTTTTACCAGAAGATCAGGGTCATCTGAAAACGCAATATCCCTCTGTTCGGTAGAGGAATTGGAACCCGGTCACCCTGCTTTCCTGAGACCCGGGAGCTCAGGATCCAGAGGCCTCTCGCATCTCCTCAATGTACACGGGGGGAAGGTAGCGCGTCAGGTACAGATCCCCTGCCCTGTAAAACTCAATGCCGTTTCTGAATGCCTCAGCTGCCCTTATCCTGAGGATCACAGGTTTTTCCGAATGCCTCCTTCCCACATAAAAAGCCTCCTCGGGAGAAACCGACAGGTGGACGTAAGCCCTTCCCATGGGCTTGAGGCCTTCTTCAAGTATCTTACGGGCGCTCTCTGGCGAGGTTCCATGATAGAGAACATCGGGAGGCTCGGCCGGCTCATAACTGGGCGCCATGACGCTGTGGCCGTAGAGGGCCCTGATCCTCCCTCCTTTCACTTCGAATCTCCTTTTTTCCTGGCGCCTCACGACCTCCAGTATCTTCTCCATCGATATCCCGGTCTTCTCTGATAGCTCGTTCAGGGGAACCCATCCTCCGGGGTCGAGCGAGATGCCGAATTTTCCGGGGTTGTGTCTCAATATATAGGATAGCTTCCTCGATAATTTCCTCAGCTTCTTATCCATCTCATTGTTTTACGAGCGTTATGGTCCTCGTGAAATTTCCACCGCGAAGGACGGCGAGATAAACCCCGCAGGGCAACTCTCTGCCCTCTATATCACGGCCGTCCCAGCTCGACACGCCCTCGAAACGAGGATTCCTGTAGACCAGGATACCCGCATCATTGTACACGGACAGGTCAAGGGGCCCTGTAAAACCGATGGAGAAAAAGACCCGTTCCCTGAATGGATTGGGCCAGACGGAGATGTGAACATCGAAGCCGTGAGATCCCTCTTTGACCGAAGGAGAGGAAGGTGCGCCGTATCTCGACGTGTTCCTTATATCGTGTTTGTACATCGGCCAGGGAGCCAGCTCCGGATCATAAGGAACGTCGGTCTCAAAATAGTGGATCTCACCGAAACAGGAGGCAAAGGCCATCTCCAGATAACCGTCCCCATCGGGATCGCCGACCGCCGGGGCCGGAGAGTTGGTCCCGCTGTGGGAAGAATCGGAAAGAGGATATGGAAACCCGTCGACCGGAGATCCATCGGGATTATAGGCACAGATCTCATCCTGAACTTTTATGAGTATCTCGAGAGAGTCATCGCCATCGATGTCGGCTATGACCGGAGAGGAGTTCACGCCCGATCCCACTGGAAGTTCTATGGAATTGAGCAACTCCCCCGAGGCCGAGAATATAAAAAGCTCTCCATTCAAAGGAGGGCTGACGGTGCCGCCACCACCGACGGCGATCTCCAGCCCCTCAACATCGGGATAGAGATCTCCGATGGCCGGAGAGGAAAGCCTCGATCCCGGAGCTGCCTGTGGCCAGCCGGAAGCTACCTGGCCGTTGCCCTCAATGACGTACAAGGAGTCGTAATTCGTCGTATCGTAAGCGTCCACGATTATCTCGAGCCCCCCATCCCCATCGAGATCGGCGATGGCCGGAGAGCTCTTTATTATCCCGCACAGATAAACGGGGAACCCGGGAACCAGACTGGCATTCTCGGGATTCCAGGCGTAGAGCTCGAATCGGCCGGGCGCGACGGGCCCCCTGTTGATCCCGCACACGATCTCCAGTTTTCCGTCACCGTCTATGTCCCCCAGGGCAGGGGTCCCGGGGTAGTCATGGGGAACCGTTATTGGGAACCAGGGCAGTATAGTCCCATCGCCGTTAAAGGCATACAGGCGCCCGTTAGAGGCAGGAAATACAGCTTCCGGAAGGCCATCGCTGTCGAGGTTTCCTGCTGACGGAGAGTAATAGGCACCGTAGTTAAGAGGCCAGCCGAGTTCATAGGTGCCGTCACCTCTGAACATATATGTCCCGTACCAGCTTCCCACGAAGATCTCCATCTCTCCATCGCCGTCGAAATCGGTGATCGCAGGCGTGGATGGTATGGGACCCGCATAGATGACCACCGGCCAGCCGGGAGCATCGTTCCCATCGAGCTCGATCACATGGATGATCCCCTCGTTGTAGGGGTTAGCTCCAGTCCCATAGGTCGTCGCGATCAGCTCCTCCGTCGAATCGCCATCGATGTCGGCGAAGGTCAGGCTTGACAGCATCGGAGCCCCGGTGTGGTAAACCCACGCCGGCGAAAGCGCGGCCAAAACTTGACATACGATCAACAAAATGGAACCCATAGCTTATCCTCCTCATACCTATTTTCGCCCATAGCCCGATTGGTGTCAACAGATATCGCTGAGGCTCTTCCGCGAGGCGATCCACAAAAAAGCTTAAAAGGGCGTCAAACTGATAAGTGAAAGTCTCCGCGATCCCGGTGGGTTTATTCCTCTTAATCCCCTGAATAAGCCAGAAAAGAAATTCCCCACGAGATATTCGATGGGAGATCTGCCGGCGGCTGTTTTCTTTTTCCTTGAAGAGAGAACCCTTTCCACAAAAAAGCTCGAACTCGTTCTGAAATCAGGAAGTCTTTATCTCACGTCAATCTCCACCGAATCCCTCCTGACACCATAGAACCGATAGCCGACCTGTGTCCACAGGTAGTGCAGCCACCCCCCCGTCTCCACGCCCTGCGGATATCTGGAGCTCAAGCCGCCGTCCTTCAGCTTCACAAAAGTCCATTTTTGCATCCCCTGAGCCCTCCTCATCGCGAGATACAGGTTCCTCTCGTATCTCAAAAAGGGGTTGGATCTCCTCTCCCTCCTGGAACAAACCACACACGGCCGGCCGTTGCACTCGAAGAGGTGAAGATCTGTTATGCCGTCCCCGGAAGCTATTTTCTCCACGCCCCCGAACTCACGCCCTTCCAAACTGTAAACCCTGTAATAAAGCCCCCCATGATCGCTCCAGGCTATATGTATTCTCCCCATAGGCTCAAAGTACACACTCCACCCCCTGATATTTTCCCCCGTGGGCACCTCCCACAATTTAGTCCATCTGTCCTTCTCCTTCACATAAGCTAATGCTCTGTCCCTTTCCTTCCACACAATCACGGGGAAGCTTCCCATAATTCCCAAAAAGGGCTCGCTCCTTTCCCCCGCCGATGCAATCCGCTCGAAGTCGGAGAGAATCCTGAAATTGCCCTTCGCGGGTGATATCACGCCGTAAACAATCTCATGGGAAGCCTTAGCGTTCTCCACCAGAAAACTTATGTGGAGATCGTTGGCCTCATCAATGCAAACCGTGGGGAAATAAATCCTGCCGTCGCTACTCCCGGATCTGAATATAAGCCCGGGCTTTTCCCACCGGCCATCGGCTCTTTGTCCCCCGATGTACAATCCGGAATCTCCGCAAAAGGCGACGTACATGTTCTCCTGACTGTCAGAGGCAATAGCCAAATACCTGAGAGAGCGCTCGCCCTCGATCCTCAGAGTATCTGTCTTCCCGTTCAGGAGGCAAATCAGCCCCTCATCGGATGGGAAAACGGATACGATCTTCCGCCCTATTTCCAGGATCTTCTTCCCGTTCGATCCTGAGGTCGCAGTCGAGTCCGGCACCAGGTAATTTTTGCCTGCATAGACCCGAGAAAACTCCCTGAGAACGTAATAACAGGGTTTGGGCACTGGATTTTCCATGTAGTAGCGGTATGACAGGGTGTCACCGAGAAAGATTATTCCGTAATAATCACCCCGAGGGGATACCAGGGGATTATCACACCACCTGTAAGCCTGAACCAGCCTGATGTTAAGTCTATCTCTGTATCTGTAAAATATCCTGAGAAAATCCGAGTAATAGACAGCCTGGCTGTCATACACGGGATCGGCCACTGGATGCCTGTGAGGCCATGTTGCGAAGCCGAACTCAGTGACATAAAAGAATTTTTTGCCGAGAATGCCGAGCTCGCCGTAAACCCCCATCAGGGAATCGAGAACTGCGGGCAGAATTTTCTCGGGACTGACCAGATGGCCCCTGTTGGGGACATAGAAGTGATGGGTAATGCCATCGGCGAACTCCCGCACCGTTTTCCCATCGATCTCTGTATTCCAGAACCTCCTGACCCAATCGACAAGCTGTGCTATGGATCCGGCGTCCCAGTGCAGATCCTGCCAGTTTCTATCGGGAGGTAAACGGTCCTTGAAGTTTACAAAAGTCGCGTACATGGGAGCAGCCGGAACGACTCTGATTCTTTTGTCGACCTTTTTTGCCGCCCTGTATGCGGGATAATATATCATCTTCGCATAATATTCGGGCGTCCAGAGGGTATCTCTCACGAAAGTCAATAACATGTTGCTCACGGTGAGCGTACAGACATCTATGTCGTGAAGCTTCCCCCCGAATTCGTAATACCTCTTAACAAGAGCGACGGTCTCGGGATGCTCCATACAGGAATCGCTGAGTTTCCGGAGATAGAGGGTGCTGTCTCCCGTCGATAATTGCCCTATAAGAAATTCCGAGGTGTCCACAAACATCCTGTAGAAGCTGTAAACCACGTTGATTCTGGTACCGTCAGGCTCATTCCAAATGTTGATGGTTGTCCTGCGGGGATCGTGATTTTTCTTAAGTTCAATGGCCAACCTCTCTATAAAGCGTCGCCAACGTGCCGGGTCCGAAGGTAACCAGCTTCTGTACTTCAAAAAACGCGCTATCAGACTATAGCTGAGGCTGTCCCATATGCCCCACTTGCCATCTCTGTCTATCTCCTCTCTTTTTATCGGCACTGAAGAGAGCCGGCGGGGAACACCCCCTGTGACGACAATGACGTTGTAACCGGACGCCCGCCTCAGCTTTCTCCTGAAATTTTCAAACCTGAACCTATCGGGCGTCGGCTCTGCCTGAGGCCAGGGCAAGTCGATTGTCACGGTGTTTACTTCCAGATCTCTTATGAGAGCCCTGATGGTATCGGTACAGTAAGTCCAACCTGTCACCCCTATGTCACAGGCCTTCAATCCGTTGAAAGCTAAAAACAAACTCACCAGGATCGTACCCATAAGAATCCTCATTTTAACCCTTCCCATCATCTCAGTTGACATGAAAATTTCACGTTGTTATAATATCGGAGTCCAGTTAAAACGAGGCAAATCATGAAAGCAGGAGGTGGATACGTTCTCATTTTGCTGGGTCTGTCTCTCCTTTTTGTCCTCCCTGTCTGGGGTAAATGGTTCAGCATAGGTTCTACCGAGATCAACCTCCGGGATCCTCTACTCGTACTGAACAAGTCTCTTGGATTTATGCTGCTGGGGCTCCTCCTGACAGGCAAATCGGAGGCCCTGCTGTCCAGATTCTCCAAACTAGGCGTCCCCAAAAACATGCTGTTATGGACTTCCCTTTTTACCCTCATATTCGTGTTTCTCTCACTCTTCAGATATTATGCCGTGAGCTGCAACACTTATGACTTTGCGCTCTTCGAGAATATATTTTATCATATAGCTTTTCTCAAAGATTTGCACAGCTTCGTCAATCACAGGTTGCACATATTCAACGGCCACTTATGCCCGATTTTTTTCGTTTACGCCCTGATATATCGTCTTTGGGGAATCACTGGCTGCATAGCGGTCCACAAGATAGCTCTGGCGATGTCGATACCCCTAACTTATTACCTCATTTCAACATTGGAAAACGGAAACAGTCAGCAAGGAGATGCAAAAGGGTATGCAATCTTACTCCTCTCTTTCGCCCCGGCTTTTTTCAAACTCGGGGTACAAGACCTGTATCCTGAAGCTCTCGTTCTTCCGTTAGGACTCGCCCTATTGCTATCATTTTACAGAAAAAAATGGGGGTTCCTCCTTCTCTCTGCAGTAAGTATCCTGCTTATACGGGAGGACACCGGAATCCTGCTCGCAGCCATTTTCATTTATCTCAGGCTGAAACATAACTGCAAAAAGTGCGGCCGGATGGCAGTGATCGTCTTGCTCATCACAGCTGCCCTTTCTTACATCCAGTCGATATTCGCCGGTCCGCTGCCCAGCAAGTTCGCAGTCCGTTATGGATTGAGGAGTTTTTACGACCTGAAAGGTTTTCTTCATTTACTCATAAATGTCATAAAGCCCCTCTCCATTGCCACTTTCGCCTTCCACTGTCTCGGATTTGGCCTTCTGCCATTTATGGAATGGAAACTGGCTTTGGCCGCCTATATGGTTGCCGCGCCTCACCTTGTCAGCAGATACTGGAGGCAAAAATTCCTAACGGGCTATTATCCCATATTCGAATATCCCTTATTGTACCTCGCCGTTATTTTATCATTCCTGAGGCTGAAAAATCACAACCTGAAAACCCACACGGTTTTAGCCCTGGCTTTCGCACTTCTCATGGGTCCTCGAAATATCACACACCGCCTGGACCGGGATTATATTCTCGCGGCAAACAGGGCGATCAGCGCCATTCCTCCCGGTGTGCCTGTCGCCGCGACATTCAAACTGGCGAGCCGACTTGGGGGAAGGCCCATTCTCTATGTATTGGAGAACTCACCCCACTTTCAAAGCCCTGCGCGGGCTCCATTTGTGCTCATTGAGGAAACAGACCTCTTTTACCGGAATTGGTGGCAAGAAGCGTTAAGAATTCTTAAAAGCAAGGGCTATGTGGAAATCCTCAACGAGGCTGGAGTGCACCTTCTTATGCTCCCCCAATAGGAGCCAATGCGCTGTAAATCTCCTTTAATTCACGTGCAGCGTTCTCCCACCTGAGTTTTTTAACCACATCTCTGGCTCTCCCTGCTTTCGACCTGTAAAGAGAAATGTTATCCACTATATCGGTCAATTTTTCGAGAAGGTCTTTTTCATCGTTCTTCTCGAAGTAAGTCACTGTGTCGCCTAAAATCTCATCCACTGCCCCCACCCTGGTGGACAGAACCGGGGTTCCCAACGCCGAAGCCTCGAAGGGCGGGAATCCGAATCCCTCGTATTCGGCCGGATGCACAAGTACCTCCGCGTTTTTATAAAGGGCCTTCAGTAAACGTCTCTCCACAAAACCGAGGTGGAATACCCCACCTCTGTTTTCCCCCTCGAAACCGGCCAACACCAGATTGAAACCCCTTCGGGAAAGAGCGGCGAAGGCCCTCTTTAAAAGGTCAAACCTTTTATGAGGCTTGTTATTTCCCACACCGAGGATGTAAGGCCTGAATTTTCTGACAGATTCTTCGGCCTCGGGGTCAACTTCGCCGAAGTATTCCTCCGAGAGTCCATTGTAAATCACATAAATCCTGTTCTTAGCAGCTGGATAGATACTCAAAAGGTCTGCCCGACTCCTCTGGGATACGGTTATCACGGCGTCGGCCCTCCTCAGCGCCTCTTTAATAAACAGTTTGGCATATTGATAGGCTCCAAACCTGAAATAATGGGGATAAATAAGGTGGATGATGTCGTGAATCGTGACCACGAGCCTGCCCGTATAGAAAATGGGAAAGACATAATGAGGAGTGTGAAAGATAAGGGGTTTTGCTCGCTTTACTTTGGCCCAGATCTCGTATTGCTCGTAGAGGGTGTAACCACGGGATTTCACTTCTATCATCGGGAATCCTATAAGCTCTCTGTCCCTTTTATACCCCAGGGCACAAATGGGGATTCCCGAAAGTTCTCCCAGGACTCCCTGTATGTACTCGCCGATGCCGTAATCCCTGATCTTCCTGGCATCCCACAGGACAAAGCAACCTGTATCGCTCATTTCCTCAAGCCTAATTCGTCGATAAATTCGACGATCGACGAAAACGCAAGGTCAACGGGAAGCTCTCTCAGACAGGCAAAATCCCTGCCCGAAGGGCAATGCAATGACTTGGGTGAATAGTGATAGCACGGGGAACATTCGAGGCCCAGCCTTATTATCCTGTACGGCACCCCGAAGGGATATGTCCAAGCAGGGTTTGAAGGGCCGTAGATAACCGCCGTGGGAATCTTAAGCGCAGCCGCGAGATGTATCAAAGCAGAATCGTTTCCGAGAAATAAATCCATGCCGGCTACAACGGGCGCTATCTCCCTTATGCTTCCGTCGACAATGTGAGTTCGGTCAGGAACAGCGACTTTTTCAAAGATATACTGTTTCAAAGGCCGTTCTTCCAATCCGCCGAAAATGTAAACTTCAGAATTCCCGAAAGAGCTCAAAAACCTGCGGATTAACTCGACATACTTTTCCCTGGGCCATCTTTTCCTGACATTTGTTTTCCTGCTCGATGAACCGGGATGTACGCCCAGTTTTAAACTGGATTTCCCCTTTATCTCGTGCATGATGGCTCTCTCCGACGGGGTCAGGAAATAATCGAGACCCTCCCTCAGGATCTCATCTCTGTCACACACAGCCCCCATTAATTCGGCCAGTTTCAGATTCTCGAAAACTCCGTGTTCCAGACCCGATTGTCGAACTCTCCTGTTGTTCAAGAAGTTCAACCCCTGAAAGTCCTTCACAAGATACCTGTGTCCCAATCTATACCGAGCTCCTATCAGAAAGCTCACTAAGTTATATTCCTTTTTGTTCGAAGGAAATATGCTGAGAGAGTAGTCATATTTTTTCCTTCTGAGGGACATCACAAACTTCAAACCGCCGATTTTATCCTGCAATAGAGGATAATATATCAGCCTATCGACATGTGGATTGTTCATCAGAACCTCGCGTGCCGCATCGATCATGACGAATACGTCGACTTCCCACTCCTCATAGATCCTTTTGATACACCTGAGGGAAGGCGTGAACATCAAAAGATCCCCTATCCCTATGGTAGGAAGCACAATAACTTTCGTATCAGCCAAAATGCCTCCTTCTCAGGAATAGATTCCGAGGATCCTCACCCAGATTTTCCTCTCCTCTCGAGCGAATAAAAAATTAACTTGAGAATGTTCAGAGTCACCACCGCTATGCCCAGGATGAAACCTATTTCTATCCTCTTTATCAAAGGCCCCACAAAAAATACCAGTGTATCGGCTTCGACAAGATTGGGGAAAACCACAAGCCTCCGCCGAGCGAAACTCCTCCTCAGTCTCTCCCTGAACGTGCCGCTGGCTTCGGCTTCTGAGCTGCCTTTTTTCAAGTACAGATCCCTTATTCCTTCTCCTTCCTGCCACAGATACAAAAATACAAATATGAAGGGCAACAGCAGAGAACGCGCGTGATAACCTAACGCCAGAGTGTTCAAAAATAGCCTGAATTTATCGAAAAGCCTGTCGAAAAGATAGCCCACCGCAGATTGCCTGTTTTGAAGGCGAGCCAGCTTGCCGTCTATGCAATCGAACAAAAAAGAAACCTCGTAAATAAGAGCCCCCTGCCACAAGAAACCTCTGTAAAAGAGATAAGATGACAGCAATGTGAAGGCAAGAGACACTGCCGAAACAATGTTAGGCGTGATAGACGTGTTATCGGCAAACCAGTAGGTCAACCTCACAGCAATCGGATCTATGACGAGAACAGTCCACCACGAATCTTTTTCCTTTAGAATAGATCCCGCACGTCGGTTTCCTGCCTCCGCACCTCTCCCCGAATTTTCGTAACTCTCCTGATTTTGCATTTCGTTAATAAGTATACTACGGCGAAATCAAAGGGGTCAACTCACAAGCACTGCGACGAAAACATCGGTTCAACTTGGTAGGGCCTAAAGTGACTCGTACAATTCCTTAAAAGCCTTGGCCGTCGCTTCCCAGCTGAACAACTTACTCCTGCGGAGAGCTTTCTCCGACAATATATGCCACATTTCATCGTCGGTCAGGATAACTTCCATCGCCCTGGACATCTCATCAACGGCAAGCGGCGGCACTGAAATGCCGGTATCCCCCACGATTTCCGGGATAGAAGCCGCATCTGAACTCACCACCGGCACTCCGCAGGACATCGCTTCCAGCACTGGAAGCCCAAAACCCTCGTACAACGAAGGGTATACGAAGAGCCTGGCTCCATTGTAAATATGTACTAAATCCCGGTCAGGCACATAGCCCGTGAAAACGACCTTCCCCTGTTTTGAAAGAGACTCTGCCTTTTCGATAACCGCTCCGTAACTCCATCCCAATCGCCCGGCTATGACGAGTTTGAAATTATCCCTGACCTCGGGGGAAAGCCTTGTGTAAGCCTCAATCAAGGTACCGACATTTTTCCTGGGCTCCAGAGTGCCCACAAAAAGGATATAGCGCATCGGCTCAAGGCCATAACGGGAGAGAACCTCCTCACTCACATCGATCTTCCTGAATATAGGATCAGGAGCCTCATAGATTACCCTGATCTTCTCCTCCGCTATTTTAAAGCGTTCAATCAAATCCGATTTGGTGTTTTCCGAAACGGCCACTATAACGTCCGCTTTTTTTACTGCCCTATTCATAAAAATCTTTTCTATAATTCTGGACTTAATGGGCAGGTGTCTCCCGAAAGGAGTGAAAGATATCAGGTCGTGAACAACGAGTATAGATCGCACATTCAAAAAGGCCGGTGTAATGGGACTCCGTGGAGAGATATACACATCTACTTCGCGTGCACAATAATCGATGACATCCCTGTGCCACAAAAAGACCGGCTTATCAAATCGAACAACGGAAAAGTTGCCATTGAAATCGACATCGCTCAACGAGCGGGAAAACAGAACAAATCTGTTGGTCCTGTCAGCCGAAAGAAGTCCATCCAAAAGAAGCGATGTATATCTCTTACGCCCTGCCCATCCTTCTTCGATATCCCTTATGTCAATTCCTATTACTCTCATTCTCTTCTGTAAAATATGAAATCAGGAACCCAAGTACGTCTCCTCCATGGCGACTTTTCTCCGCAATCTCGGGCAAAGTCACGATTCTCTCCCTGCTGAGTAAAGCTCTGCCGAATTTCCTGTAAAGGAAAATCCATCTCATGCTGCGAGTTCTTTTTTTGTTTCGCAGAATATCCCATAATCTTGCCACGAAGAACTTCAGACAGGCAAATTTAATTGTCATATTATAGAGAAGCCATGCTTTCCCTATACCATAGTGTTTTCTGAAAAAAATCAGTCGCTCGTAATGGCTCAAAAAATCTTTAATAGCGCTTATTTTCTTTACTGTCTCTCCCTCCATGTGAACGAAGGTAACATCGGGGCAATAAAACACCTTCCATCCTTTCTTTTTGACCCTGTAGCTCCAATCTGCATCCTGCACATAGAGGAAATAATCCTCGTCAAATGGACCGATTTCCTTCAAAACGGACGCTCTCATGAGGTAAGCCGCACCGGATACAAAATCTACCTCCCGGATATCAGAGTGATCCCAATAGGAAAGGAGATATTTCCCGAATGCTCTGCTCCGCGGAAACAACCTGCTTAGCCCGGTGATCTCCGTGAAAACCGTCCACAGCGTGTGAAAGCTTCGAACCGATGCCTGCAATCTACCATCGGGATATACCAACCGGGGGCCACACAGAGCGACATCCTCTTTTTCCCTGATGAACTCGACCAGATCGTCTATCCCACCCTTTTCTACCGTCAAATCTGTGTTAAGTAGCAGCAAAAACTCACCGCGCATTCGGCAGATGATCTGGTTGCAGGCTTTTGTAAAGCCGAGATTTTTCTTATTCTCAATAAGAACAACTTCAGGAAAATACTCCTTAACCACATCGGCAGACCCGTCGGAGGATGCGTTGTCCACGACGATTATCTCGCGGCTGAGCGATGAAACATCATCCCTAAGCTGGCTCAAAAGTTTAAAAAGAAGGTCCTTGGTATTCCAGTTAACTATGCCTATAGATAGGACTGGACTGGGATTTTTCATTTGAGAAAATCCCCACTGATGTGGAGAATGCGTGGAACGCGATACCCATCAGGATAAAATACAAAAAAGCCGCGATGGATACCGCCTGTCGAACCTGAGGGGGTGTCAGGAGATTCCCACTCTCCTGGCAGGGAAAATGCCGATAAAAAAAACGCAGATGCAGGTCCTCTATCGCGGCTCAAAGGCAAGTTATCACAAACTTCCACGTTGATCATCTCATCCAGAGCTTGACTTGTTTCACCTCTTGAATCCCAGATCCCGTTTGAGGATCTCTACCCCTTTCACCCATCTCTCTCGCGAAGTCGGATTTCTATCCAGATATTCAAAAACTATAGCGAAAAGTAAAGATAAAACTAAACTCAAGATAGCCCCTATCAAGACCAGCATCTTCCTCTTCGGCCAGCTTCTCATCTCCGGCACTTCAGCTTTCTCTATCACCTGCAATGTGGGGGTATCTTTGCTCTCCATGATCTTGGCCGTCTCGTATTGCTCGACGAGAAATGCATAGAGCTTGGTTTTTACCTCGACATCCCTCAATAATCTCGCATATTCAATGCTCTTTTCCGGCAGCTGGTTCAGGGGAATGCTGAAGCCTGCCCCGAACCCATCCCCATTTCCCTCTTCGATTTCCGAAAGCTTACCCTTGAGGGCAGCGATCTGCGCCTCCACACGCTTAAGATCGGGGTTTTCTGCTCCGGAGATGGATCTCAGGAGATCCCTTTTCACCTCATAGGAGAGAAGCTGAGATTTAAGATCGCTGTAAACCTCGATCGCCTTTAGAAGCTCCTCGTCAAGTTTAACAGTCTTGTTCTTCTCATTGAACTCCCTGAGAGCCTCTTCCGCATTTTTGAGTTCTTCTTCAACTTCTCTGAGTCTCCTCTCGATAAATATCCTGGTATTCTTGCCTTTCGTCATGACCGCATTCCTGTTGAATCTGTCCAGCTCTTCCACGAATAATTTCGCCATCCTATAGGCCAGCATCTTAGTGGGAGCTGTGCAGGAAATTTCGACTATCCCCGTTCGGTAGACTTTAATGTCAACGTTGGAGTACAGCGATTTCAGAGCCTCTTCCATATTGTCTGTCTTATAGACACTCATCAATCCCAGGGAATCTATGATCTTCTCTCCGATCGTTCTGCTTTTCAAAATGGAAGCATATATGTCGGACGGACTCACAAACCCGGGCAAGGTGGGTATACTGCTCAATAAACCGCCGATAGCTGGCCCTGTCTGCCCCATCGACATGCCCATGATCTGATCAAGGGAAGGCATTATACTGGCAGACGCTGTGTATTCGGGAGGAACCAGAAAGCTCAAAACCGCGAGAACAACCGCGACCACGACGATATTCGCCAGTATGAATTTCCTCCACTTAACGAGAAAGAGAAACAGATCGGCTGCCGCTAATTTCATCTCCTCTCCTCTCTTTCGCCACCGAGGGTGAGTTTAAAGAAGAAAAAGTACAAAGTCAACATAAATTCCGCTAAAAGGAACCCTGACGATACGGGAGCATCAGGAGACGGAAAATTTCCTTAAGACATAGGGAAGCCATATTCTTTCTATCACCTCGACGATCATGTCTCTCACGTTTCTGTAAAATTCGACATCGGAACCTATGGGATCGGGCACCTCCTCATAGCGGTCAGCCCCGAAGAGCAGGGCTTTTGAGCCCGCACCGAGCTCGACCGCAAAGCTGACGTGGAAATTTTCCATTCCGAGAATGAGATCGGCCTCCTCGATGAGATTTGGGGTGAGAGAACGCGTTCTGTGTGCAGCCCCGGATATTCCCAATTCTTTCAAAACCCTTTCCGCCTCTGGATTTATTCCGCTTCTCATCGGCGGAGAGATTCCCGCAGAAATCACCCTCACCTTATCTCTAAGTTCCGAAGGTAGTTTAGACTTGAATATATATTCGGCCATGGGGCTTCTGCATGTGTTCCCGGTGCACAGAAAAAGCAGGGTAAAAGATTGCTCCCCGGAAAGGAGGACGTCTTTGCCGAGAACCAACTCTATATCCCTTAGAGAGATAGCTCCTTTTCTCAACACAATGGGCCTCCCTCCAGAAAGATCGATAACGGTGGAGGGAAGCTGGCCCAGCGCCCTATCTCCCACGATTAGATCAATCCTGCCTCCCAGATATTTCTCCACCTCCTCCTTCGTGTGGAGGGGTGGGCTCCCGGAAATATTTGCGCTCGTGGATGCCAGAGGGAACTCAAGCTCACTGAGAAGATCCTCGAGCAGAGGATGTCTCGGAACCCTCATTCCGATTTTCCCTCGAGAAACCAGGAGTCCCGGCGCACGGCCGGCCGCCTTGAGTACCACAGTGAGAGCC
>JAGGUL010000102.1 GCA_021158525.1 Candidatus Hydrothermota bacterium
GAACGCCCCGCCCCCTCTTAAAATCAAATTATTCCTTTTTATCTCACGAGGAGCAGCCTTGCTGTTTCCCTGTGGTTTCCAGCGGCGATGTTGACGAAGTAGATGCCCGAGCGCACCGGTTTTCCAGCATCGTCCATTCCATTCCACTTCAGGGAATAACTTCCTGCGGGAAGCTGAGCGTTTAGAAGTCTTCTCACCAGTCTGCCGGAGGCGTTGTAGATGTTAAGCTGAACCTTTTCGCCTTTCGGGATCGAGAATTTAATGGGCACATCGTCCCTCGCCACATTGACCTCCAGCTTGAGGTTCGTGTTTCTCACGGCCGGCGTTGACATTTCGTTCACGGCAGCCAGGGTGGTGTCGTGATAGACAGAATCCGCCATGGCCGCGTGAGCGAGGTATGAGGAATCGGAGGTCCCGCCGACCACCGCGAAGGCAACTATCTGGGAATCTCCAGGCGCCAGGTCGAAGGGACCCGCAGAGACGACGATCGAATAATCTTTGAGTGCTTGAGAACTTTCGAAATGGTAGGTCCCGTCCATGAACTTTATCTGAATGCTGTCGGGCATTCCCTGAGAGGGATAGACATAAATGCTGTTGTCTATAATGCTCAGGTTGGCCGGTTCATCGGGATTGAGGAGTACCACACCGGCGTAATTGGAACGCCACATATAAGCCGTTTTATAGGTTGTGTCGATACGGGCCAGGTTGGAATCGTACTGTTGTGAGATATCGAAGTCCACAAAATAGGCTGCGTAGAGGTCATTGATGTTCGTCGCTCCTGTGTTTTTGAGGACGTATTCCACGATGGCGAAGTCGGAAAGCTCGGGCTTCGAGTAGGCATAGGCGAGCTGATGAGCTTCGAGTCCCCTGGGATTGGAATGCCCGGAGTCCTTGAAGGCACCGATAACGGCTTCGCTGGCGAGCCTCGGAGGGTCTGGCATGTAATAGAGCCTCCCATCGGGGTTGCTCAGAGGTTCCCAGTCGCGGTCATCGTAACCTCCCGATTCATACCAGGCATCTACGACATAGTTCCACGAGTTACCGGCTGCAAAGGAGCCGTAATAGAGGAGGCTGACGCTGTTTTTGGGATAGATGAAACCGGAACCCTGGGCCTGGTCGCTTGACATGTAGCCGAGAGCGCCGATGTCTGTTACGGTGAATATTGCGTTTCCTGCATTTACGTTGAGGAAGTCGCTCCTCTCTATGCCTATGAAACTTGAAAAATGAAGTTCATAGCTGTAAGCGCCGTCGTTACATGTCAGATTTAGAGTGAAATCGACTGTGGTACCGAGAGGAGCGTCATCGGCGACCTGGATCTGGAAGGGCTCAGCGCAGGTGACGGTATCGCCGTTTGCCACATTTCCGAAGTCAGCGACGCTGTCGATTAGGGTTATGTATTCGCAGGTTGTGGTCAGTGTGCCGATCGTATTTTCGGCGGTGGAATCGGCGAGGTTGGTTATTGTCACGCTGATATCAGCGGTTTCCCCGGGATCCAGCACGTCGTTTCCTCCAGATTGAATAGTGTAACCGGTCATAACCAGAAGAGGCATATTCAAAACGGGAACAGCATTTACCGCGGCGAGAGCATCGACCCTCCCCCACCCGTAATTGTTATTGGGATAGCTACCGCCCTGGGAAGGTTGGTAGGCCGTGTTGAGGAGTATATTGTAAACCGTGTCAAAGTCGAGGGAAGGGTTTCTCGAGAGCATAAGGGCTATCACGCCTGTTATGTGGGGCGCAGCCATGGAAGTTCCGCTCCAGGCATAACCGCCCTGATATCCCCCGCCGGGAACCGATGACCTGATATTAACTCCGGGAGCGCTGATGTCAGGCTTTATCAGGTTCCAGTCAGGCCTTGACCAGTATGTCGTATCGTTCCATGGTGTCATGTTGGGCGCGGGACCTCTCGAGGAAAAGCTGGCAATGTTGTCTCCAGAATCAGTGGCTCCGACACCGATCACGGTGGGATAGTTGCCGGGTGTGCCGGCAGTACTTGAGTTTGGCCCCTCGTTTCCGATCGAGAAGACGGGTATTATGTCGAGGCTCCTCCAGGTCAGGACGGCATTCCAGAAAGAGAGGCTCGTGCTGCTCGGAGAGCCCCAGGAGTTGTTGACAACTCTGACCGGCACTCCTGAATCGGCCACAATGGAAGCATACCAGTTAAAACCAGACATTATATTGTACCCAGTTCCCTGGTTGTTGAAGACCTTGACTGCGACGAACTGAGCATGAGGAGCAACGCCAATGTCGTTGTCATCGGGGCCAGGACCATCTCCACCGAGGATCGTGCCCATGGTGTGTGTGCCGTGTCCATTATCGTCATAAGGAGTTGAACCTCCGTTTACGAAGTCTCTCCAGTATCCCGCCCATTTGCCCGAGAGTGCGGGATGCGTATAGTCAACACCGGTATCCATCTGACCGATAATCACGCCATCGCCCATATGACCCATAGCCCACACATCATCGGCATTTATCTGCTGAATGTTCCAGCCCGGTGTCATGGGATCGCTGCTCTGGCCGTCGGGAGCGGCCCTGTTTATCTTAACTACCGGGACTTCCTCGATATAACCCACGTCATCTCTTTGAGAGAGCTCAAGGATCACTGTTTTTGGAAGTCTGGCTTCAATCACGTTAGCCACCCAGAAGCTCTTTACATCGCTTACGTCGTCTCTGGATTTGAGGAAAGAGAGTATGTCTTTCTGGGTCCTCGAGGCATAATCCCGGAGAAAATCGGCTATTCCCTTTTTGTCCCTTCCAAACATGTCCTTCAGGTGGAGATAATCAGGCTGGTCTTTGGGCAATATGAAAACGTGGAATATGTCGCTGTTATGGGCCTTCTCCAGCCTGGATGTTAGTTCAGGGGAGAGCGTTCCGCCAAAAATGACGGATGCGCCTATTATTATCCCGATTAAAGTCCTTCTCATAGAACCTCCTTTATTTTGGATTTCCCCTGCAATGGAGGAAACTTGGTTTTGCAGTAAGATATAAATATAAACTCAATCCTCCGTTTTTTCCAGTTGGCGGAAATTTGCCGGTAGGAGCTTTGAAACGAAAAGGGCCTTCTTGTGAAAGGAGGCCCCTCTGGAAATCGTTTGCTGTGTTGCAGTTATTTCATCAGGATGCATTTCCTGGACAGGCTTGTGTTTCCGGTCTCGAGCCTGAAAAAATACACTCCCTGTGGAACTGTGGTGCCTCTCGCGTCGGTGCCTTCCCACGTGACCTTATGTATTCCAGCTTCAACCTTTCCGTTTACCAGAGTCTTAACCCTCATGCCGGCCGCGTTGTATACCGTCAGTTCCACTTCTGCCTTCTTCGGAAGGTTGAAGGCTATCTCCGTTATGCCCCTGGGGGATTGGGCCTCACATTGATGAAGGCAGCTACAGGTGAATTCGCGTCCTTTTCCTCTACATCCTGAGGGCATTCCCAGGTAAAGAGATCGAACTGGGGCAGGCTGAACAGGTGGAATTTTAAATCGTAAGTCACGTTTGTTGTCCAGAAAGTTTCCTCTCTCCACACATAACCTACGCTCTATCCCAGATTGATGTCATCGCCAACGTAACATGTGCCGTGAGATATGCCGTCCTTCGTTATCTCAATTCACAGGTATATGCACCCTCGCGGAATCCACGGGCTGAAATAAAGGGTCTCTTCCTCCGCAGGGGCCAGAGGGCTATCCAGAGCTGAGTCGGAATAGACGTAAGCTCCGGGAAGTTTCTTTATTTTGAGATAGGCCGTATAACTTCCCGCGTCTTCGTTTCCGCAATTCCGAACTATAACATAAGGAGTGAAGGTATCCCTGACGGCGATTATGAAACCGTGAGATCCCTCGGTAGCTGCCTCGACTACCATGATATCGGTTATCTGGAGGTAAGTCGTATCGGGCGGATAAAAGAGAATGGCCAGGGAATCCTCGTACATGTTTTCTGGAGGCGTGTTGTTAAGGAGGTACTGAAGGCCTATCGTGCCGGTGGCGTTTTCTATTCCGATGGCATTTGTGGTCGGGACCATGTTTGATCCGTAGTCAAATTCGCCCCTCTGCGGTCCGTATTGAAATGTTATCGAGGAGTCCCCCTTATAGAGAATCAACTGAAATGTGTGCGATCCCGCCGTGTCAGTGCCGTAATGCCATTCCGGGACATCTATAAATGATACGATCAGGGAATCCTGGTTGTTGGTGTAATAGAAAACCTGGCCCCTTCCGAGGGCGAAGTTCAGGTATCCACCCAGAGGAGCTAGAACGTCGTTGGGCTCATAGGAGTTGGGCATCTTTTTGAAGTCAGTTTTATAAAATTCCAGGTTGAATTTATGGACACGATGGGAAATACCCGATTGAAGTTCTTTCCAAACGGTGCGGTAGAGCAGGGATTCCAAAAATAAAGGGCGGGCTTCCTCCCAAAGGGAGGAAGCCCGCCCTGAAAAGTATTTTATCCCGACTTACCTGAGCAGAATGACCTTGTGGGCGGAAGATGACGCTTTCTCATTTTCTATCTGGAGGAAGTAGACGCCCTGGAGGCCATTGACCGTGAGGGTTCTCTTGAATTTTCCTTCTTTGAGATTCCCGAGGTTCCAGCTCTTGACGAGTCTTCCGCTTGAGTCGAAGAGTTTGGCCGACACGAGTCCGGCGTGAGGATTGGAGAAAGCGATATTGATGTCTTTTCGGGTGATGCTGGGATAGAGCGAGAGGAGCCTCGGCCTGTAAGTTGTGACGAGCACAGGCGAGCCCATCTCAGCTACATCGACTTCCATGTGCACAAAGACCTTAGCTCCCGGATCGTTGAGTTCCTTATCCCTGTACGGGGCCCACGAGCCGGTGTATTCCATGGCCTGCCTGGAGAAAGGAGGCATCTGGTCGAATCCGAAAGCAGGTCCGTCGTCGCCAAGCTGTATTGCGCCGACGTAGAATGAACCATCTGTGATAGTTATCGGGCCGGTTCTGGGCAACAGCAGATACCAGGCAGCGGTATCGGTTACAGTGACTGTGTCCTGAAGCAGGATGGTTCCCGGCATACCATTGGGTCCATCGTCGTCCATAAGCATGATGATCGCGTCAGCAGGACCGCTCTGTCCCATACCAAGAACTACAGCTATTGTTTCTATTTCACAGGGATAAACGGGGGGTGTGAACCTGGCTCCCCATCCTCCACCAGCTCCGAGCCAGTTTATGAGGGCCACGTTAACCGTGTCGTTCAGATAAGTTAGCCATGTTTCACCCGTTATGCTACGAACATCCAGCTTCACCGAATCATTGGTGGGAAGCATGTCGCCATCGAGATGAACCCAGCTCTTAATTTCACAGGTCAAAGGTTCTTGAGGTATCCAGGGAGAGAAGAAAAGCGTATCCATGGCTCCGGGAGCAAGAGGTCCCCCCGTTGCTGAATCTGAGTATACGTAAGTTCCCGGTATCTTTCTGATCTTGAAATAAGCGGTATAGTTTGCGACGTCCTGATTTCCGGAGTTTTTCACAATCATGTAAGGGTTGAAAGTATCCCCTACCGCGATGAAGAAGCCCAGGTTGTCTGTGTTGGCCGATTCGAAGACCGATATGTCAGTGACCTGGAATGTTGTGGTATCAGGGGGATAGAACAGAATGGCCAGAGAATCTTCATACATGTTCTGGCTAGGGTTGTTGTTGTACAGGTACTGAAGACCTATCTGTCCCGAGACATTCTCTATCCCTATTCCACAGGCAGGGGTTGCTCCGGGATAGCCGTAGTTGAAGTTTCCTCTCTGGGGCCCATACTGGAAAGTGATGGTAGAATCGCCCTTATAGAGAATCAGCTGAAAGGTGTGAGAGCCAGAAGTATCAGTGCCGTAGTGCCATTCGGGCACGTCTATGAATGAAACGATAAGGGAATCGGTGTTGTTCGTGTAGTAGAAAACCTGCCCCCTTCCCATTGCAAAATTGAGGTCACCGCCGAGGGGTGCTACGACATCGTTGGGCATATCTGGATTGGGGATAAGGCTGCCCCCATCGTGAGGAATCCACATATCGCCCGAGGAAAAGGAAATCACACCGTTCGAGCAAACCCAAAATTTGTCAACAGCATACCAGTAATAAGGAAAGTCGAAGCCGATGCTAAAGGGTCCTACCACATTGTCGTCGGCCAGCCCCGTCACCTCGGTTCCGATAGACGTGATGTCTATCCAGTTATAAGTCGGCCCTCCGATAGTGTCGGAATCTATCCATCTGTAACCATACTGATCGGGGCCACCTGTGCCGAAGATCTCATCCAGAGGGCTTAGCTTCCAGTTGGCGAGATTTTGGGGATCATACCCCCTTATGTATTGTTGAGTCCAGGCTCCCAGTATCCCGGCGGTCAGGACTATCGCTATCACCGCTTTTTTAAACATATCTTCACCTCCCTTTGGAATTTCAGGATTAAACTTTAAAGCTAAAAATTTTGTTTGTCAAAAGTCCGGCAATAAAAAAGAGGGGAGTCTTAAGACTCCCCTCTTCCTCCTTGGCCTTTTTAACCTGATTTAGTGAATAACCACTATTCTCGTGGAAGCGCTGGTTTTGCCGGCCTCGATGGTCAGGACATAGACGCCATCGGGAAGGTTCGCTGTGCCGATGTTGAGCTCGTGAGTGCCGGCCGAGAGAGCATCTCTGGTTATGTTCCTGACGAGCCTTCCGCTTGCGTCGAACAGTTTCACAGTCACGTCAGCGTTCTCGGGAAGGGTAAACCTGACACTTCCAGCATTGTCAACAGGGTTTTTGACGTTGAGAACGAGCCCTTTCTCCGCGGGGTTGGATTCGCTCACACCGGGAGGAGGAGTAAGAACAGCATGGTAGAAGGTGTAGTCGCTGTTGTCAAGATAAGAGCCGTGGAGGCCCGTTGTCAACGCGCCGGACGAGGTCAGAACCGGGAACTCGAAAGCTTCCTCTTCCTGCTCATCTCCACCCACGAAGATGCCCTCATCGTTCCAGGTGGCGCCTCCGTCGGTGGAGGAGAGGTATGCGATGTCGAGGAACGTGTCAGAGCCGGTGGCGAAGAAGCCCTTAAGGGCATAGTAGAGTACACCGTGGGACTGATCGTAAGTGATGGTCGGCTGTGTGACGAAATTTCCGCCCTGCCCGTCGCCAGCGATGAGGGTGTACCCCCAGTCAGTCCAGGCGCCGGGCGCGCCGCCGCCGGGAGAGTAGTACCAGCAGTCACCATACTCGTAGGTGCCAGCGCCGAGCTTCACGGCTATATGAGGTTTGTCGTTTTCGTCAAGCACGAAGTCATAGGTGTACCACCAGCTGCCAGCACTGTCGTAAGGAGTCCAGCCGCAGGCATCCCAGAGATTTATGGTGTCGATCCAGGTCTGTCCCCCGTCGAGGGACTCCAGGAAGAAGGGAGTGACAGCATCCCATCCGTAGTCCACGATCCAGTCAGTTAGGACAGCGACATAACCATCGTGGCCGATCCTGGGGATCGGGGTGTCGTGCCAGGCGCCTGCAACGCCGGTGGTGAGGAATGTGTCAGCTTCCCAGGTAGTACCGTGGTCGTAGGACCTCCAGATGAATGAGAGGAAGGTGGTCAGCACGTTGGCACCGATGACTATGATCGTGTCTCCCGAGGCATCAGCGGAGGGAAGCCAGATGTCCCAATCTCCGCTGTTGGGGAGCTCGACCACGTTGAAAACGCCGTTAGGAAAAGCAAGATCCCATGCGATGTAAGCGGTACTGGGAAGATAAACTCCGCCCTCGTTCCTGGCCTCGTGCCAGAAGAACAGAGGGGAATCCCAGTTTTCAGGCCAGATCACGCCGGGATATACCCTTCTGATTTGCGTTGTGCTGAGATCGAAGAAGCTCCAGGTGTGTCCGCCATCGAAGGAATAACCTGCCTGGACGCCTCTGAAGATGTTCGTGGGATCTCCGGACGAAGGACCGAAGATAACCACTACAGTGTCCCCTCTCACGGCGATGTTTTTCCCCGGAGTTCCGAGGGCTGTCCTGATATCGGGTGTGGTTGATATGGTGTCCCTCGGCGTTATCTCAGGGGCGGCAAAGGATGGAGGAAATACCCCCTCGGCCTTGCCGATAGCCTTTATAGGGGGGGCCTGAACCATTGCCCCCATCAGGAGCCCCGCTACTACCATTATACCTATTACATACTTCATAGCCTGTACCTCCTTTAGTTGTTTTTGATTTCCTCTTCCAGCTTGGCCAGAATAACCGGGAAGTTATCGGGGTCAAAGGGATCTCCCGAAAAATCCCAGTCTGGGTCAATCCACGTTTTTATGACATCGACCGTATTTGCATAGAGCCCTTCTTTAAAGGTGGCCATGGCCAGTATAAGGCCTACCTGTTTGTCTGAGAAGTTCGGCTCGTGAGTGAAGGCGGGGATCGAACTTCCCTGAATCGCCCAGGATTTCAACGCACCACCTGCATGAACAATTCCGTGCATGAGGTTTTCACCCTGTGCGACGTAGGAAGCCGCGTTCCCCGAGAGCGCCCAGGTCGTAAAGGTATCGGGGGACACAGTTGTGTCGTAGTAGTAATAGTAGACTTTTACGGATTCCGCTTTTGATGGGTCTATCGGGGCATAGTTGACGAGGGTGAGAACGGAGTCGTTAAAAGCCCTGAGATCAGGAGAATTTCCGGATATGCTCAGTTTTTCAATACCGAGAACCGGCCTTTTAGATAGTTTTAACCTCCATATGTTGGTGCTCCCGTAATCGACTGTGTCTATGATCCCGTTGTCGAAGTTATCCGGATCATCGGGAATTACCTCGATGCCGAGCTTTATCTCGTTTGCCCCGATGATCGAGACGGCGAAGGTAAATGCCGTGTGGGCGTCGTCGAACTCTCCGAGCATGGAAGAACTGAGGCCATAGCCGAGATATGCTTCGTAGTTGAAGACATCAAGGGTTGTGACGAACTCAAAAGTATCTCTCGCGGCGGAATAATTCCCGTTGTCATACAACGTCCAGGCCGTGTTGAGCAGTTTGTTCACGTCGGGAGCTGGCTCGACCTCGGGGTTCTTAACTCCGCACCCCGAGATGACCAGGATCAATCCAGAGAGAATTAACAGAGCTCTGAGGAATTTCATCTCTTTCCTCCTTCTTAATGGAGCACCACTATTTTGCGGTGCGCCTCAAATTCATCAGCTGTCAACCTGAGGAAATAAATGCCATTTCTGAGATTATGAGCGTTGAAATCGATCGCATTGTAACCGGGGGCCACTTCGTCATCGAAGATATTTCTTATGAGTCGGCCAGATGCATCGTAGAGGTCGATCTTCACACGGGACAGGCGGGGGACCTGGAAGAGAACTTTGCCTGAGCCGCTCACGGGGTTGACAGACAGACCCTGGAAGGCGAAAGTTTTGGGTAATTCGACCTGATTTCCGCTCATTACGGTGAAAAGTCCAAGAGAGGTGACGCTCGCTTTTATGACCCCTTCACTTCTGTCGATGTCACAAGGAACAGGTATCCAGTTGATTCCGTCATATCTGTAAAGGGCTGCGTCCTCCGGGAGATTTCTGATGCTTTCGTCGACTATCGTCAACAGTATGGGCTTATTGAGGGAAACATTTTCATGCCCGATAGTAAAGATGGGTGTGAGGTTACCATCGGCCACGGCCACGCTTTTGGCGACATCGAAGAGCACCCGGGTGGGCTGATAGACGCTGTTTTGGGGAACATCAAGTTTGATCCGTCCGTTGAGAGCAATTATCTCTCCTCCGTCCGGGAGGAGATAGTCCACAGTGATGGTATCTTCAGCGAGCACAAGATCATTACCGCTTTTGTCCTGGCCGTTTATCATGAGATAGATATCGCCCTTCATGTTTATCACGGTGTTGGCGTGATACATATAGTAATCAGAGCTCTGCACGAAAAACTCGAAGGCTACTTCTTCAGTGGTATAGGCAGGATCAGCCGGTATAATCGTCAGATAAGGATAGTCGATATTTACATCGTAAAAGATCTTCTCCTCAGCAGTTATGTACACATCGGCGCAGGTGTTAAGTATGGGATTCTGAAGGGTATAGAAACCAGTCACCATCGGCGGCTCTATGTCCTTGGAGGTCACGTAAACGGAGAATATGTTCTTTCTGTTGAGTATAAGCACGGTAGAGGACACATTCTTTTCCGTTTTCACTCTGTTGAGGTCATCGGGGGTGAGAGGTGTGATGGTTGTGTTCCCTTCGATGGTATCGATGTCTATCATGTAGAGCGCAAACCCCGAAGTCGTATCGGCTCCATCGACGATTTTGTGTGAATCAAGTCCGTTGAAAACGAAGAAGTTGCTGTCAGTCGTGTCGCTGAGAGGTTGATATTTGTAAACCACATAGGAATAAGCGTCGACAGTTTTATCGGTTCCAGCTTCCTGAGGGACGGGCACAAAGATGGAGGGATCTATATTGAAATCGATATCGGTGTAGCCATACTGTCCCTCGGCGAGATCCGGATCGTCGAGGATGTTCGCAATCGCCCAGTCCTGGAATACATCGAGGAACGTTAAGCCGGCATCCTCGATGTTCTTTTCGATTTGTTTGATCCCATTCCAGCGGCTGAAGAGAACATCCTCGATAAAATCGTCGCCAAACCTCTCCCTCAGATACTCGAACCACAGGAACATCCTCTCCCTGTCGTGTTCACGCGCGATGGGAGAGTACGCCCACGCCACGGTGTAGCTGTAAATAGGCACGTTGAGAAACTGGCATTGAGGCTGTGTGGCGTACTGATTGCCCGCCGTGAAGCCGTTTTGAACGTCAAAGCCAGCTTTATAAGCGAGAATCATGGCAAGGCCCGTAAGGATAGTCTGATCCTCTTTCGTGTCGAGCGACCAGGCGACGTAACGGCCTGTGAGATACGCCATGTAGGACTTGATGAGATCTGAGGTGAAATCGGCAAATTCTTTGGGATTGATCACGAACATCTCGTGCATGTTGCCGCCGCCGACCGTATCAACGTCCACAGGATCAAAGTATCCATAAACAGGGGTAGCGCCGAGATCGGTGATGTTTGTCGACACTATGAGAGGCGATATAACTATTAATATCCTGGGATCGTCATCACAATCATAGAGGCTTTCTTTTGGAATATCATAGGTGTCCAGAATCTTGCCCAGGATAGTCAGGCTATCCTCGGGGTCGGGGTGCTCATATGAGTTGAAGAGAGCAGATACCTGCTCATCCCCCACGAGGGTGCCCATTCCATCGGGGCTATAGATCCAGAGAGAATCGCCGGGCGTGAGCTTAAAGGTTCCTATGTCGCATCCATAGTAAAGAGTCCCGTCGGAGAGAGTAACTATCGCCCTGCCGTTCAGGCTTCCGAAGTTCGAAAAGACCGTTATGCCGTTATTGAGAGGTGTCCACTCCTCCAGATCTGAGGAAACCTGAACGCCGCCTCCGAGGATTGTGGCATAATATTTGCCGCCCGTGTAAACTACATCGGTCACCTGATTTCCATCGAGGGTTTTGGTAATGGAAGAAGTATCTTCACCGTAGTAAAGTCCATTGTCAGTGCAGATAAAAGCGGTTGTGCCGATGAACTTTATCCGTGTCACAGTGCCGCTGA
>JAGGUL010000103.1 GCA_021158525.1 Candidatus Hydrothermota bacterium
CCACGACAGGGGCTGCGAAGGCGATCGAACTCATTTTCCCCGAGCTGAAGGGGAAACTGAGCGCCATTTCGTTGAGGGTGCCGACCCCCGATGCCTCCATAGTGGACTTCGCCTGCGAGGTGGAGAATGCGACGAGCGTCGAGGAGGTGAACGAGGCTTTCAGGAAGGCCGCTTCCGGTGAACTCAATGGCTACCTTTATTATTCGGAAGAGCCCCTCGTCTCGACCGATTACATAGGCTCACGCTACTCGGCGATCTTCGATTCCCTCCTGACGCAGGTTGTGGACGGCACGCTCGTCAAGGTCTTCGCCTGGTACGACAACGAATGGGGGTATTCGGCCAGAGTGGTCGACCTCGTCAAATACATCGCATCCAGGTTTTAACCCATGAAAAAAATCAGCATCAAGGACCTGCCAGAAGGGGAATTTGTTGGGAGAAAGGTCTTTCTCAGGGTGGATTTTAATGTCCCCATCAAGGACGGAGAGATCCAGGACGACACCAGGATAAGGGCTGCGCTTCCGACTATCAATTACCTCGTGGAAAGAGGTGCCAGGCTCATCCTCGCATCCCACCTGGGAAGGCCCAAGGGCAAAAAACTGCCAGAATTCTCCCTGGAACCCGTGGCCGCCAGGTTGGGCGCGCTCACCGGCAAAAAGGTCGACTTCTCGCCAGAGACGACAGGAGAGATAGCGAAGGCGAAGGCCGACCAACTCAAACCCGGAGAGCTTCTCCTTCTCGAAAACCTGAGGTTTAACCCGGGTGAGGAGGCCAACGACCCCCAATTTGCCAGGGAACTTTCGGAGCTCGCTGACCTTTACGTCAACGATGCCTTCGGCACAGCTCACAGGGCCCATGCATCCGTCTATGGGATCAAGGATTTCTTCCACCTCAGGCTCGCCGGTTTCCTGATGGAGAAAGAGCTCGACGTTCTGACGAGGCTCTCGGAAAACCCGCCGAGGCCTTTTCTCGTCATCCTGGGCGGCGCAAAGGTCAAAGACAAGATAGGCATAATCCAGAACCTGTTGGACAGGGCCGACAAGTTTCTGATCGGCGGAGGGATGGCCTACACTTTCCTGAAAGCCAGCGGGTCTTCCATCGGAAATTCCCTTCTCGACGAGAAGTCGATCGAATTCGTCAGCCAGATCCTCAGCGAGAACCCGGGAAAATTCCTGTTCCCAGTTGATCACGTGATAACGAAGGAAATGAGCGATCAATCGGTCCACATGACGAAGGAAGGCGACATAGAGGAGGGATGGATCGGAGCTGATATCGGCCCCAAAACCCGGGAGATTTTCGCAAGGGAAATAAGGGGAAAAGCTTCCATATTCTGGAACGGGCCCATGGGCGTCTTCGAGATCGATGCCTTTTCTCTCGGCACAAAGGCCGTTGCCCAGGCGATAAAGGAGGAGACTTCCAAAGGAGCCTTCAGCGTGATAGGCGGCGGCGATACAGTTTCAGCTATTCACAGGGCCGGGCTCAAGGATGCCGATTTCAGCCACGTGTCCACGGGGGGAGGCGCAACTCTCGAATTCCTGGCGGGGAAAAAACTCCCTGGAGTTGAAGCCCTGAGCGATAAAACCTGATCTGAAGGGGATTCTCACTCGAAGGCAGACGCGAGGATCCTGAGCACCAGTTCATCGTACGAAATACCCGCGGCCTCTGCCTCTGCCGGGAGGTCGGAGAGGTCTGTCATACCCGGTATGGTGTTTATCTCGAGAATGTAAGGCACGCCATCCCTCGAAACTACGGCGTCCACCCTGGAGAAACCGCGGCATCCCACGGCCCTGTGGGTCAAAAGGGAGAGCTGCTCCAGTTCTTCGAGCGATGTCTTCGGCAACTCAGCCGGGATTATGAATTCGGTGTATCCCTTCCTGTATTTGGCGTCATAATCGTAGAATTCGCCCTTCTTGACCCTGAGCTCAAGGGAAGGAAGGGCAAAACTGTTCTCCCTGGTCCCGAGTATTCCCACGGTGACGCTCTTCCCCTCTATGAATTTCTCAAGGTAAAAATCGCCGAAATCTTCCCTCTCTTGCGCCATAAGGCCAAATAGATCGTCGTCCTCCCTTATGATGCGCACCCCTATGCTGGAGCCTTCTTCTCTGGGCTTGATTATCATCGGAAAGCCGAGCTTCCTTAAGGCATCCTTTTCCTTCTCCTTCAGGTCGCTCTCGAGGGGGACGAACACGAAATCGGGAGTCCTTATCCCGATGCTGAGGAGAATGCGCTTCGTCGTTATCTTGTCCATCCCAACGGCGGAGGCAAGAACCCTGGAGCCCGTATAGGGGATCCCCAGCGTCTCCAGCGCACCCTGGATTGTCCCATCTTCGCCGGGTTTCCCGTGGAGCATTATCACCACCACATCCCCGCCCAGATCCTTCAGCCTATCTATATAATCCCTGCCGACGTCCAGCAGAACCGCATCGAATCCCTGTTTTTTCAAGGATTCATACACCTTCCTGCCCGAGCGGAGAGACACGTCCCTCTCGCTCGACCACCCCCCGTAAAACACGATGATCCTCTTCCCCCTCAGTTTTTCCCTGAGCGAAAAAGGATCCATGGGATATGCCCCTCAGCCCATATAGGGGATCATGGCCTTGACCCTTTTCAGGTCGGCATCCGCAACAAGGGCTGGCCTCCTCAGGGCCCTCTTTCTCTTCCTCGTTTTCTTCGCGAGGATGTGGCTCTTAAAAGCCCTCCTTCTCAAAACTTTCCCCGTTGCTGTCACTTTGAACCTTTTAGCTGCCGCCCTTTTCGTTTTCACCTTTGGCATTGCTTTTACCTCCCTTCCTTGTGAGGGGTTTCAACATGCCTATCAGATTCTTTCCCTCGAGTTTTGGCTGAATCTCAATGGCAGCCACATCTCTCAGCTGTTCGACTATCTCGTCGAATACCTTTCTGCCGGCATCCACGTGCACGATCTCGCGCCCCCGATAAAAGACCCTGATCTTGACCCTGTGACCGTCGGTGAGAAATTCCCGCATTTTCTTTATCTTCACTTCCAGATCATGGGGGTCTATCCTGGGGCTGAGAGATATCTCTTTGACCTCTCCTGCCTGCTTTTTCTTCGCCTCCTTCTGCTTTTTCTTTTCCTCGTACTTGAACTTTCCGTAATCCATTATCTTCGCCACAGGAGGTCTCGCGTTGGGGGAAACCTCGACGAGGTCAAGCCCCATGGAATAGGCAAGCTCTATGGCATCCCTCGTCCGCATTATCCCCATCTGTCTTCCATCAGGGCCTATAACCCTGACCTGCGGAACCCTTATCCTCTCGTTCACCCTGTGGGTTTCCACCTTATCTCTGCCCTTTAGAAAATATGGCCTTCGCGTATCACTTCTCCTTTTTGATTTTTGCCCTGATTTCTTTCCTCAAAAGTTTCGTGAAATCGGCGAGGGTCATCTTCCCGATGTCCCCCTCACCGTGTCTTCTCACCGCGACGAGGCCCCCTTCGGCTTCCCGTCGCCCAATGATGAGCATGTAGGGAATTTTCTGGTTCTCGGCATCCCTGATCTTGTAGCCGATCTTCTCATTGCGGTCATCGAGTTCCACCCTCAATCCTTTCCTGAAGAGAGAACTGTAAACCTTCCTGGCATATTCGAGGTTGTCCTCGCTGATATTGAGCACAGCCACCTGCACCGGGGCGAGCCACAGGGGGAAATTGCCTGCATAATGTTCGATGAGAACGCCGAAAAACCTCTCGAAAGAGCCCAGAAGAGCCCTGTGAATCATGTATGGCTTCTTGTCGACGCCGTCCTTATCCCTGTAAGTTATGTTGAACTTCTCGGGCAGGTTGAAGTCAAACTGAATGGTTGAGCACTGCCATTCCCTGCCCAGCGCATCCTTTATCTTCACGTCTATTTTGGGGCCGTAGAAGGCACCGCCGCCCTCATCGATCTGGTAATCGAGCCTCATTTTCTTCACGGCCTTTATCAGAGAGGCCGTGGCGAGGTCCCACATCTCCTTGTCGCCCACGTATTTTTCGGGGCGAGTGGAGATATAGATGCCGAAATTCTCAAAGCCAAAACTCCTCAGCATGTAAAAAGTGAAGGAGAGGACGCCCCTTATCTCGTCCTCCACCTGATCGGGCCTGGCGAAGATGTGGGCGTCGTCCTGCGTGAACCCCCTGACCCTCATAAGCCCGTGAAGGACGCCCGATTTTTCATATCTGTAAACCGTACCGAGCTCAGCATATCTTATGGGAAGATCCCTATAACTGCGGATCCTGCTCTTGTATATCTCCATATGGAAGGGGCAGTTCATGGGTTTGATGAAATACTCTTCCCCCTCTATGTCCATGGGGGCATACATGTTCTCCCTATAGAAATCCAGGTGTCCGGAGATCTTCCAGAGCTCGGAGCGGCCTATATGGGGCGTGTAGATGAGCTCGTAGCCCCTCTTTATGTGCTCATCGATCCAGAATTCCTCTATAACCCTCCTGATGGCGG
>JAGGUL010000021.1 GCA_021158525.1 Candidatus Hydrothermota bacterium
GGCTTCACTCTGGTGGAGCTGGCAATAGTTCTCGTGATAGTGGGATTGCTCCTCGGAGCTGTCCTCAGAGGCTCCGAAATGATCAGAAACGCCAGAATCAAATCAATACAGAACGACCTCAGAGGATACTATGCCGCCATCTATACCTTCCTCGACAGGATGGGCAGGCTGCCCGGCGACACCGACAGAGACGGCAGGATCGATGAGACCGATCCCTTCAACGAGCTGGAAGCCCAGAACATCGCTGTGAGGAAATCAAGCCCCTTCGGAGGCAACTACAACATATGGTGGAGGACGGGCATACCCGATACCCACGGTACCACATCGGCAAACTGCATTTATGTGGGGAACATCCCCGTTCAGGTGGCAAGGACCATCGACGACCAGATCGACGATGGCCTCGCTGACAACACTCCTCAGAACGATTCTGGAAGAAGGTCCGGAAGCTTCCGTTATAGCGGCACCTCCGGCAGGGTCACGATCTACTACATCATCGACTGAAGTCCCGCCTGATGGGGCCCCTCCCTTCTCCCTCCGGGGAGGGGCCCTATTTTGTTTTCCCTTTTCTTTGCACTTTGCATTTCAATTGCAAGTTGCAAGTGAAATGGGGCTAAAAAGCCCTTTTGGGCGCCTTAAAAGCCCGCTTCAATTGGCACAAAGTTTGCAATAACTTCGGGATGAAAGGAGGCGGGATCGTTTGTTAAAAGCGAGGTATACGCAAATTATGAGGAAAACCGGAAACAGAAAAGGCTTCACCATACTGGAAATGGCGGTCGTGCTGGCTATAATGGGGATAATCATAGCGACGCTTTACCCCCTGTATACGCTCTTGATGAAAAAACAAAAAATCGCTGAGACCAGAAACGAAGAGCTCAAGATAAAAGAGGCCGTCATCACATATTACAGGCAGAATTTCACGCTTCCCTCGCCGGTGTCGGACGGTTCCTTTCAATATGCAGTGCCGGCCTCGACCCTCGGGCTTTCTCCTTCGGTCAAATACGATCCCATCAAGGGCACGAGGTATCTCTATTTCGTGACGAACTCCGGCTCCCCTGTGAGCGAGATCAGAGTTGATGGGAACTCCATAGGTAATACAGCAGCCGTGATAGTGAGCCCCGGCTTTAACGGAGCTTTCGACGGCGAGAATGCGACCCCGGCCGACGGACGTTTCAACGAATACGGATCGGGTGGATTTGACGATATCCTCGTCTACATTTCTGAGTCGGAGCTCCAGTCAGAAACCTCCTGGAGGCGAAAGATAGATGAGGACATCGCGATCCTCAATCAAGCAGCGCAGATATTGGCCGCGAACGACGACGATGTTGACGGAAGGGTGGATGAGGACCCTTCAACGAGCCCCTGTGGGCCAATGGATCCCCCAGGCGATTGCAACGGAATGGAGGACTGGTCCCTCATGAACTCACAAGGGCTCAATGCAATAACGAGAGCTGGCCTCGTGAACGGAGCAGAACACCTGGTAGATCCCTGGGGAACACCTTACATATGGAATTCCTCGACACACAGGTTTCACTCCGCCGGGCCCAACCGCCACGACGATAGCTGCGGCGGAGATGACATCTGTCCGTGAGAGCCATGAGAATCGCACTAATAGTTGAACACGTGAACAAAAAGGTCGCTTTCGCCATCGGCGATGAGGGCAAAGGGATCGTCCAATCGGGACAGTTCCCGCTGGCGGACCTGCCGCTCTTTTTGAGCGAACTCAAGGGGAAAAAGGACGTCAGGGTGGCTCTGATCTCCGACAAGATGATCAACCGCAAATTCCTCATGCCACCGACAAAGGAAAAACTGATTAAAGAACTGATAAGACGTCAGCTCGTTCAACTCATAAAGGCCGAAGCCATATTCCGCTTTAGGGAGATAGGCACCGCCCTCCTCGAGGGAGTCACGAAAAAGGTCTTTCAGGTCATCGGCACTGATTTCGGCCTGGTTGAGGAGATCTATGCCCTTCTCGAGAGGAACGGGGCGAGGCCGAGCATCATAACAACTTACCCCGTACCCCTTTCCCACTTTCTCCGCTCCAGATACGGCGAGGACAAGGTTATCGCCTTTGTGGAGCTCAACGAAAGTTATTACATAACGGTCATAAAGGGGCAAGAAATAAGAATATTTCGTCATCTCGGCAAGAAGAGTCTCGACGAGCTCGAGCCGGGGATGGGCGTCGAGATGTTCGTGAAGGCCCTGCTCCAGACGCTGTTTTATCACAAGCAGGAATTCCGCGGGGAAAACATCGACATTCTGGTGCTCAGCGGAAAGGGCGCGGAAAAATTGAGAGATGCCCTCAAGGAAGAGCTCCAGCTGGAGGTTCTCATCCACGAGGACGACCAAGAGATACCGCTCAAAGGGCTCCACGGCCTACTGGAAATCGATCGGAGAACCTGTAATTACAACTTGCTCCCGCCCGAAGCCATAGAAAAAGAAAAGGTCAAAAAAACCTTTCTTTCGGGGTCAGCTGTCCTTCTCCTGCTTATTGCTGTGATAACCTTCCAGCACGCTAGGCTTACCGCTCATTATCAGAACCTCAACTATTTTAGGAAGGAACTTGAAAAAAGCGTGACAAAAAAGGAAATGGCGCTCAAAAAGCTCTCAAAAGAATTTATAGCCTTTCAGGTGGAAAAAGCCCAGCCGCCCTGGCCCGAGGTCCTCTTCGAGATGTCAGCCCTGGTGCCGGGACGCATCATCCTTACCTCCTTGTCCATCGAGAGGAAGGGAGAGCTGTTCCAGGGTGAGGCTGAGGGCAAGATCGTCTGCGAAAACGAAATAGAGGGCGTCGAACTCCTCGAAGAGATGAAAAGGAGATTTGATCTCTCCCCCTATTTTGAGAACGTAAGGTGCGAGGAAGATATAGACGAAGAGGGCATGGGTTTTAAGTTGCAGTTCAGTGTGCCGGTGAAAGGGAAACTGAACTATGGGTTTTAAGTCGACGCTTTCGATATTCATAGCAGCGGCTGCGCTGATCTTGTATGCCGGCAACAAAACGCTGGCGAGGATAGACAGCCGCATCAGGGAGACGGAAAAGGAAATCATGAAACTGGAGGCGAAGAGACGCTCACTCTGGATCTTCGAGAGGGTCCTCACGGAGAAAAAGGAAAAACTGTCGGCAATCCAGACCGTCTCGACCGACAACAAATTCGTTGCAAAGGCTGTGGCCACCGACCTTTTGGAAAGCACATTGAAACTCACCCGTCTCGACGGCAAGGTCTATGCGATCAGCTTCGATCAGAGCAAGGATTTTCCGAACCTCCTTGGAATACGTGAGGTGAGCATACAGATCGGCATCCGCGATTACCCGACCTACATGAACCTCGTGAACTTCATGGAATACCTGTCGAAAGGGCCTTTCTTCGTTGAAGGGCTTTACATGGGAGGAGCTGCGCCCTCCAACCTCGCTGTCGGGGGCATTTTCAAGCTGCAGCTCAAATTTTACGCGACACCAGAGGATTGACCATGTCTATTTTAAAGAGCAAAAAGCTGAAGATAGGCCTCGGAATCTTGGTCCTGCTGGTTGCAGTCTATTTCATGGGATTCAAATCGAAGGGCGGCCAGGTGGGGCCCGTGGAGGAGGAGAGAATCCCCTCGCTTATGAGAACCGGGGGATCGAATACATCCAGTGCTCCCCTCTACACGCAGATCAGAAATCTCCGGGACCCCTTCAAGGACATGGAAATGAACGCCTGGAAACTCGAAAACCTCGTGACGCTCAAGAAGAAAGAGGTAGAACTTCTCAAAGCGACCCTCGAGGAAAGCAAACTCAGAAAGGCCATCAAGGAACTGGGCGGCAACATCGAGAAACCATCGATAGCGGATGGAATAAAATCCGACGGGACGGAAAAAGATAACAGGCCCAGGCTGCTGGCGGTGGCAATAGGCGAAAACTCAAGAAAAGCCCTGATTAAATTTGGATCTGAAAGCTACTGGATCACAGAAGGGCAGGCGGTGAAGGGTCTCCGGCTCGAAAAGGTGACAGATGAGTGGGTCTCTCTGTCATATAGGGGCAAAAAATACAAGATCAGACGGAGGGAGGGCTGAGATGGTGAACAGGAAAAACCTTTTAATCCTGATATTGTTTCTGACAGGCTGCACAGGAGTTGAGACGGGCAAGGGACCTCTGATAAAGGAGCCGCTGACCGAAGCGCCACCTCCTCCTCAGATAGGCCTCGCGCCGGAGAGAGAGGAGAGCACTCTCGACAGAAAGCTTTTCACCTTTCATGCGAAGGACGTTCCCCTCTTCCAGGTCCTATCCCCTATCGCGGAGGAAGCGGGCCTCAACCTGATTTTCGACCCCGATGTGGACCAGAGCGCACTCGTGACCGTTGATTTCAACAACGTCACCCTCAAAGAGGCGCTGGACTATATCTTGGAGCCCCTCGATTTGCTCTACAGGATCGACGGGACGAACCTGAGGATCAAGGTGTTCGACACGGTCATATTTGAGCTGGGCTACATCACACAGCCCAACATGGTGACGGTGAAGGTCGGGGGCGATGTCCTCGGTTCCGCCCAGGAGGAAGGTGGGCTCCTCGGAGACGTGGAAGTACAGGCAAAAACGCCGGAAGAGGCTCAGGACATATGGAAATCCGTGGAAACTGGTCTGAGTAAGCTCATCTCCAGCGAGGGCACTTACGTGATCAATTCTTTCAGCGGGACGATAATGGTCACCGATAGGAGAAAGAATCTCGAGAGGATCCGACAATTTATCGATTCGGTCCGCGAATCCCTCGGCAGACAGGTCCTCATCGAGGCAAAGGTCATCGAAGTGGCGCTTTCCGACGAGGGATCTTACGGAATCGACTGGTCGCTGATAACAAGCAACGGCTCGAAGACAACATGGAACCTGTCCCAGAAACTGGGCCTCGCTCAGCCTGTGTTCGAGCTGAACCTTTCGGCGGGAGAAGTGAACGCCATCCTGGGGCTCCTCCAGAAGGAGGGCAAGGTACGGGTTCTCTCCCAGCCCCGCATCAGCGTGATAAACGGCCAGACGGCGGTTTTCAGCGTCGGAAAAGTGCAGGCTTACTGGGAACTGACGGCACAGGGAGGCGGAAGCCAGGTGGGCACGCCCATGGTATATCCGGAGAAAAAAGAGGTACTTGTGGGGCTTCTGATGGGCGTCATTCCCTTTATATCCTCAGACGGGACCATAATCCTTCACGTTGCACCCATCGTGTCGGATGTAACCGCATGGGAATCATACACCTGGCAGGGTCAGGAACTCATGGCACCTAACGTCAACATAAGGGAAACCTCAACGGTGGTGAGGGTTGAAGACGGTAACACGGTGGTGATCGGCGGACTGATCACAAACCGCAGGAAAAAAGAGGTCAGCTCAATCCCCGTGCTGTCCAGCATCCCGCTTCTGGGCAACCTCTTTCGGAAGGTAGAGGTCAAAAACGAGAGGGCCGAGCTCGTGATATTTCTGACGCCCCACATAAAAAAGGCAGGTTGATATGAAAAGGTTCGGAGAAGGAGGAGACTTCGGGAATTCAACCAGCATAGTCAAGAGCTACATGGAATATTTCGGGTTCGAGAAGAGGCCCTTTTTCATAACGCCCGACACGGAGTTTTTCTTCCTCTCAAATTCGCACAGGGAAGCCCTGAATCACCTGCTTTACGGCATCCACGAGGGTATGGGCTTCGTCATGATCACCGGCGAGGTCGGAACTGGAAAGACCCTCCTCTCGAGGTATTTCGTCGAAAACGCGGAGAAAAAAATTGAGACAGCCCTGATATTGAACCCGAGGGTATCGGAGAAGGAACTTCTCTGGCTCATACTCACTGACCTCGGCCATATCTTCTCCAGGAGCTACCGAAGCCTGACAAAGGCGGGGCTTCTGGAGCTTTTCAACAGGAAGCTGCTTGAATCCTACAGCCAGGGGAAAAGGGTCGCAGTCATAATAGACGAGGCTCAGGACCTGGAAGACAGGGTGCTCGAGTTTCTGAGGCTGCTCTCGAATCTCGAAACTCACAAGGACAAACTCATGACGATAGTCCTTCTGGGGCAGCCCGAGCTTGAGAGGAAACTGAAGAACCGCAACCTCCGTCAGCTGAAACAGCGGATACTGGTCAGACACAGGCTCGAGCCCTTGGAGAAAGACGAGATCGGAGTTTACATTGACCACAGGATAACCCTCGCCGCTCCGACGGAAAGGCCCTATTTCGACGGCGCTGCCCTGAATCAGCTGTACAGGTATTCCGGAGGGATCCCGAGGCTCATAAATGCTGCAGCGGAGCTGGCCCTCATAGCGGCCTATATAGATGGACAGCACAGGGTCGAAAAGAGGCACGTGGCCAAGGCCACAGACACTCTCGAGGGCACGGACAGATCAGATGGAAGAAAAAGCTGGATAAGGAAAATCCTGAGGTTCTAAATGAGCCTTATAAACGAAGCGCTGAAAAAGGCCGAAGAATCTAAAAAGAAACCCGATCCCCTCTGGAATCCCATCAAGAGGGAAAGGAAGGGATCCCGGAAAAAGTATTACTTGATTGCGGCAGCCGGGGCACTCCTCATCGTCGCGGTTATAGCCCTGAAAGCTTTCCTTTTCAAGGAAAGCCCCGCCATCGAACAGGAGCCACCACCTGTTGTGATGGAGGAGAAAGCGGACGAAGGGACGAAGCCGCCGGCCTCTGCCCTCCTCGGCAAACCTGCGGGGAATTTCAGCGAAGGAGGAACCAGGGAGCCCGCAAAACCCTCTGAAACCGGGGACATAAGGAAAACCAGGAAAATCAGGACTGAGAAAATAAACCCGACGAGAAAAAGGCCTCTGCCAGCCAAAGAAAAAGAGCTTCCTGCAGCGAAAAACGGCGAGGCTGAGCGCTATTTCCGGTTCGCCATCGCGAAGGAGAGGGCGGGAGAAATCGCCCTCGCCATGGACGCATATAGAAAGGCTCTCCTTCTGAATCCCGATCACGAACAGGCCCGCCTCAACCTGAGTGCCCTCCTTATCGACCGCGGGCTCTACAAGGAAGCGGTGAAGGTTCTCTCCGGAATAAGAAAGGGCGACGAAAACCCCAAGGTGCTCTTCAATCTGGCTCTGGCAAACTACGGCGCCGGGAACCTGAAAGTAGCGATCGAATACGCAAGGAGGTCCCTCGCCATAAGCCCCGACAACTTCAGGGCCTACCTGCTCCTCGGCGACATTACAGATGCGACTGGAAACAGGGAGGCAGCGCTGGCCAACTACAGAAAGGCTGCCGCCCTGGCCCCTGATTCACCGGAGGTCCTCTACAAATTGGGCAGAGAGCTCGACCTCCTCGGAAACAGGAAAGATGCCATCGCCTGTTACAGGGCTTTCCTGAACAAGAGCAGGGACAGAGAAAAGAGAACGCTGGTCCTGAGAAGGCTCGCTTATCTCCAACAGGGAGGGAAGTGATGGGCATGAAACCTCTCGGGCAGATGCTCATCGAAGCGGGTTTCATCACCGAAGAACAGCTCGAAATCGCCCTGAGGGAGCAGAAGAGGACCGGCGAGAAACTCGGTGAGATACTGCTGAGGATGGGCTTTGTGACCCGGGAGGACATCCTCAAGGTACTCAGCAGGCAGTGGGGAGTCCCATACGTAGATCTCAAAAAAGCTTTTGTCGATCCCAACGTTATAAAACTTGTCCCCGAAGAAACGGCCCGCGAGCATAAATTGATCCCCATCGAGGCCAGGGAAGGCACGCTTGTGGTGGCCATGGCCAACCCCAACGACATATACGCGATCGACCTCATCGAGTCGATCACCGGCTACAAGGTCGAGCCACGCCTTTCCGACGAAGAAAGTATCTTCAAAGCGATAGAGGTCTACTACGGGGTAGCAAAGTCCCCCGATCAGGTTATCGAGGAGAGCGTCAAGCTCGCCCTGACGGAGGAAACCGCCGAGGGAACGCCTCCCATTGCTCAGCTCGTCGATATGATCGTCATAAAGGCGGCCATAGAGAGAGCTACCGATATACACATCGAGCCCGATGAAAGGGTCGTAAGGGTGCGATACAGGATAGACGGGATACTGCGATCTTACTACACGCTGCCCCGAAAGATATACGGAGCAGTGGTCACAAGGGTCAAGATCATCGCGGGCCTCGACATATCGGAACAGAGAATACCTCAGGATGGAGCTTTTACTATTCCATTTGGTCTCAAAGAGATAGCCATCAGGGTATCCACTTACCCCACCATTTACGGCGAGAGCATCGTCATGAGGCTCCTCAACAAGGCGAGCCTGCTCTCGCTGGATCAGCTGGGATTTACCCCGGATCATCTGACCGTTCTCCGGCGCATTATCAATAAGCCTTACGGCATGATAGTGGTTACGGGCCCCACGGGAAGCGGTAAGACCACAACCCTCTACTCGATTCTGAGCGTCCTGAATGCGCTTGAGAAAAACATAATGACAGTGGAGAACCCCAGCGAGTACCGCATTCCCCTGATAAAGCAGTCCCAGGTAAACGAAAAGGCGGGCTTTACCTTCGCCAGGGCGCTGAGAGCGATGTTGAGACATGACCCCGACGTCATATTGATCGGGGAGATGAGGGACCGGGAAACGGCCGAGATGGGGTTCAGGGCGGCGATGACGGGACACCTGGTTTTCTCCACAGTCCATGCCAACACCGCGGCGGCCGCCATCCCGCGGCTTATCGACATGGGAATAGAACCTTTTATCGTAGCGAGCTCCTTACTCGCCGTGATAGCTCAGAGGCTGGTCCGCAGGATCTGCCCGCGATGCAAAGAGGAATACAAACCAGACAAGGAAACCCTCCAGCTTCTCGGGCTCAGGGAAGACGAAGGGCCCTTTTTCAAAGGAAAGGGATGCGAATACTGCAAGAACAGCGGTTATAAGGGAAGGATAGGAATCTACGAGATCCTCGAGATAACTCCCGAGATAGCCAAGATGATCGCCATGAAAGCTTCGGCATATGACATCGAGCTTGCGGCTGGATTGAAGAAGATGAAAGAGGACGGAATAGAAAAGGCGAGGGCGGGCATCACGACCATCGAAGAAATTCTCAGGGTGGTAGGATAATGCCCGAATACACCTATCTCGCTGTTGATCAGGGCGGAAAGGAGATAAAGGGAGAGCTCGTCGCATACTCCGCCCAGGAAGTGCAAAAGAGGCTGACCGAAATAGGCCTGATACCCGTCGACGTCAGGCGGAAAACAAAGGGCGGTTTCTCCCTCTTCAAGGGGAAAAAAGTAAAAAGAAGGGATCTCTTAACATTTACCATCCAGTTTTTCACAATCGCCGACTCGGGGGTGCCCATAGTCAGGGGACTGGAGGAAATCGGCGCCCAGATGAAAAACCCCTATTTCAAAAAGGTCATCTTCGACATCAAACAGAGGATCGAGCTCGGTGAATCGCTGTCGCAGGCCCTTTCCCATTATCCGAAGATATTCCCCAACTACTACCTCGGAGCAATAAAGACCGGGGAGGAAAGCGGAAAGCTGACGGAGATCCTCAGGGACCTCATCGTCTTTCTCGAAAAACAGGAAGCCCTCGCCGCCGAGCTGAAGCAAGCCATGACATACCCGATCTTCGTGACCTTTGCACTGGGCGGCGTGGCCATCTTCTACGTCTTTATAATCCTTCCTAAGGTCCTGGAACTCGTGAGCCAGCTGAACCAGAAAATTTCAGGTCCAACCCGGTTGCTGATGGATTTCACCAACACAGCGAGGCAGTACTGGTACCTGCCCCTCATAGGCATCTTCCTCCTCGTATTTGCAGTCCTTGTCGCCAGGAAACACGAGCGCGGCAGGTACTACCTGGATCTCATCAAGATCAAGATACCGATTCTGGGAAACATAGTGCTCAAGGCTATCCTGGCACGCTTCGCGGCAAACCTCGCCCTTCTGCTTCGTTCGGGCGTGGAAATCGTGGGGGCCTTCCAGATGCTCGGCCAGACAATAGGAAACAGCGTCATAAGGGAAGGCATCCTCCTGGCCATGGAAAACCTGAAGGGCGGCGCCTCCATCACCGAAGCCATAGCTGGCCTCCCCCTTACTCCTTTCATCCTCAGCATGATAACCATCGGGGAGGAAACGGGACGCCTCGAGGAAGAACTATCGAAAGTAGCCAACTACTATGAGAAAGACGTGGAAAGGGCGACAAAACAGGCCATCACACTCCTCGAACCGATGATGCTCATAATTTTCGGAATTGGAGCCGCCGGCGTCTTTATCGCCGTTCTCACCCCCATTTACGACGCCATATCAAAACTCCAGTGAGGAATACCAGGACTCCAGAAACTTCCTCGTCTCTTCGTCCTCGCGCTTGATCTTTTCCCACCACTCGGAATTATTCCTGTAAAATTCCACGGTGACCCTGAGGCCCCTGTCAAAGTCCCATTCCGGTACAAATCCGAGCTCTTCCCTGATCCTAGAGGAATCCATGGCATACCGCCTGTCGTGGCCCGGCCTGTCCTTTACGAACTTGATGAGGTCGCGCGGCTTACCCAGAAGCCCGAGGATCTTATCGATGACCTCGATGTTCTCCATCTCGCAGCTTCCAGAGATGTTATAAGCTTCTCCCGGCCTTCCCTTCTTTAGAAGGAGGTAAAGGGCGCGCGCCGTGTCCTTTACGAAAAGCCAGTCCCTGCGCTGACGGCCGTTGCCGTAAACCGGCAGTGCCCTGCCCTCGATGGCATTGGTTATCATAAGCGGTATGAATTTCTCGGGGTGCTGGTAAGGGCCGTAATTGTTGGAAGGCCTTGCCACCACGACGGGAAGGCCATAGGTGGTGTGATATGCCCTGGCAAGCATGTCGGCCGCGGCCTTGGAGGAAGAATAGGGATTGCGGGGCATGAGGGGATAATTCTCCGATGCATGGCCGCTTTTTATCTCGCCGTATACCTCATCGGTGGAAACGTGCAGAAACCTCTTTTTCTTAAAATTTTTCCAGTGTCTCCTCGCCGCTTCCAGAAGGGAGAAAGTCCCGTGAACGTCCGTCCTTATAAAGGCTGAGGGGTCCATGATTGACCTGTCGACATGGGTCTCAGCAGCAAGGTGAATCACCGAATCCACGTGGGGAAAAAGATGGGCGAGCAGCCTCCCGTCATTTATGTCGCCGAGGACGAAATGGAGCCCGTCCTCCTGGAGAAGCTCGTCCAGTTCGTCGAGCTCATCGATCCACCTGAAACCAAAAGATTCGATCTTATTGTATGCCGAGAACGGGAGGGAGATCTCACCGGAATAGAGACTCTCCCTTCTTACCCTGAAGGGGACCTCATGCAGCCTCAGCGACTCCTTGGGCACGTATATCCTCTCGGGGGTCAGCACCCCTCTCAGGTTCTCGAGATGCCCCGCATAGGTCAGGAGATCCAGAACCACGATCCTTTCGGGGGCATCCCCGGCCTCGAGGAGATAGCGGATCAGGTTGCTTCCTATGAAACCGGCGCCGCCGGTGATCAGCAGTGTTTTCATTGAAGCTCCACTATGGAATGGTCTCCGAGAACAAGCCTGAGGCTTCTCGGTTTCTTATCCCGCCTGAGCAGTACAGTCTCATTGCCCAGAATGCTGCCCTCTATCCTGCCGGGGACGTCTTTTATCCTGACGCCCTTGAGTATCACGGAATCCTCTATCTCGGTTCCCTCGATGACGGCGTCGTGGTAAATAGAGGTGAAAGGGCCTATGAAGGAGTTGATCACCTTCACGTTGTCGCCGATAACCACAGGACCTTTGATCACGCTGTCTTTTATGAGGCTGCCCTCCCCGATCTGAACCCTTCCTCTGACCTCGGAATTGACGACCTCGCCCTTAATAACCCTGGGTATGTCCTCGAGAATCAGCCTGTTAGCCTCGATCAGGTCATCGGGCTTACCGGTATCCTTCCACCAACCGCTCGTCACATTAGCCCTGACATAAAATCCGTTATCGATGAGCCACTGAATGGCATCGGTGATCTCGAGCTCTCCCCGCCCCGAAGGCTTTATGTTCCTGGCAGCTTCGAAAATCCTGGAGGAAAAGAGGTAAACGCCCACAAGTGCGTAATCGCTTGGAGGTACTTTCGGTTTCTCCACAAGCCTGACTATTCTCTTTCCGTCGAGTTCGGCCACTCCGAAGTCCCCGGGATTGGGAACACGTGCCAGGAGGATGAGGGCATCGGGCTTTTCCTCTTCGAATTCCTCTATCAGCTCCGAGAGAGGCTGTTTCAGGATGTTGTCGCCAAGGTACATTATAAAGGGCTCATCCTTCAGAAAATCCTCTGAAACCAGAACGGCGTGAGCCAGCCCGAGGGGTTCCGGCTGGTGTATATATGTGACATTTATCCCCCACCTCGATCCATCTCCGACTGTCTCCATGACCTCTTCTCTCGTGTAACCCACGACGATCCCCACATCCCTGATCCCAGCTTCGGCGAGCATCTCTATGCCGTAAAAGAGGATGGGCTTGTTCGCAACGGGTATGAGCTGCTTGGCCGAGGTGTGCGTTATGGGACGGAGCCTCTTCCCTTTGCCTCCCGAGAGGACGAGACCTTTCATTTTGCCTTTCTGTATTTCTTTTTCTCCTCCTCGAAGATATCGCCTCCGTGAGCATCGTTAGCAACTATGACCGGAAACTCCTCTACATAAAGCCTCTTTATGGACTCCGGTCCCAGATCTTCATAGGCAACGGGCTCCACCGATTTTATGCTTCTCGCCAGAAGGGCTCCTGCCCCACCGACTGCGACGAAGTAAACGGCCTTGTACTTTTTCAGGGCCTCTCTCACCTCGGGTCCCCTCTGTCCCTTGCCTATTGAGCCCTTGAGGCCCAGTTCATGCAATTTAGGGGTGTACTTGTCCATTCTGTAAGAAGTGGTCGGCCCCGCAGAGCCTATAACGTGTCCCGGTTTCGCGGGGGCAGGACCCACGTAGTATATTATCTGGCCCTGAATGTCGATGGGCAGCGGCTCTCCTTTTTCTATGAGCTCGAAGAGCCTCTTATGAGCGGAATCTCTGGCTGTATACAGATATCCGGTGATTAAAACCCTATCGCCGACCCTGAGGTCCAGGACGACCTCGTCGGTCAAGGGGGTCTTGATCCTCTTATAGTCGCTCAAGGCAATCCTCCTTTCTAAAGTTCCCTTTCCATGTGCCTGTTGGCATGGCACTGGATATTCACCGCCACGGGGAGAGATGCTATGTGACAGGGATAGGTCTCGATATGGACGTCGAGAGCTGTGATCCTCCCGCCGAGCCCCATCGGCCCTATGCCCAGTTCATTGACCCTCCTCAATATCTCCTCCTCCATTTCCGCATAATAGGGATCAGGGTGTCTCTCACCGACCTTTCTGAGAAGGGCCTTCTTGGCTATTATGGCCGACATCTCGAAGTTCCCGCCGATGCCAACTCCTATAACGATGGGGGGACAGGGATTGCCGCCTGCTTTGTCCACGGTGTCCACGACAAAATCTATGATCCCCTCTCTCCCGATAGCGGGCGCAAACAGCCTCGCGACGCTCATGTTCTCGCTCCCACCGCCTTTCGGCGCAAACCTTATCTTCAGCCTGTCTCCGGGAACGATATCGAAATGAATTATGGCTGGGGTGTTATCGCCGGTGTTGACCCTGCGCAGGGGGTCCTTTACCACCGACTTTCTCAGGTAACCATCGATGTAACCTCTCCTGACTCCTTCCGTCAGGGCATCTTTGAGGCTTCCGCCCTTAACCCTGACCTCCTCGCCCACTTCCACGAAAAGAACGGCGATCCCCGTATCCTGACAGATGGGCATCATCTCTTCTTTGGCTATCTCGTCATTCTTCAATATCTGCGACAGGACCTCCTTGCCCACCGGGGATTCCTCCTCCTCGTAAGTTTTTTTCAGGGCGTCGTACATCTCGGGAGGCAGGATGCTGTTGGAGACGATAGCCATCTCCTTCACTGCCTCGACGATGTCTTCAAAAGGTATCTCCCTCATGAGATAAACCTCCTTATCCTTTCAATTCTGGTTGCTTTTCCCGTCTTCGGGTCAACTTCAAGATAAACGCCCTCAAGGCCGATCATATCCTTGGAGGGCTCAAAGCGCTGAGGGATCTGGTAAAGGAACCGATCGATTGCCTGTTCCTTCTTGATCCCGATAACACCATAGAGGCCACCGCTCATGCCCGCATCGGTGATATAGGCAGTCCCGCCCTTTAAAATGCGCTCATCGGAAGTCTGAACGTGAGTGTGAGTGCCGATCACCGCTGAAACCCTCCCGTCGAGGTAGTGCCCCAGCGCCTGTTTCTCCGAAGTGGTCTCGGCGTGAAAGTCAACGAGAATCACTCCGGGCTCGAGCGATTTCAATATCTCGTCTGCCTTTCTGAATGGACAGTCGAAGGACCCGACGAAAAGCCTCCCTATAAGGTTGACCACCGAGACTTTCAGACCGGTATCGGACGTATAGACTCCAAAACCCTTTCCGGGCACGCCTTCAGGGTAATTGGCCGGCCTCAAAAGCCATTCGTACTTATCTATAAAGGAAAGAACCTCCCTCTTGTCCCATGTGTGATTCCCCCCCGTCATCACATCGATCCCGTAATCCCTGAGCTCCCTGACTATCTTCTCCGTCAGACCGGCGCCCCCAGCGGCGTTCTCAACGTTCGCCACCGTAAACTCTATCCCCATCTCCATCTTCAGACGGGGAAGGACCTCTCGCACCGCTTTTCTGCCCGGATTTCCCACCACATCGCCGATAAAGAGTATCCGCATCTACTTGTATCCTTTCTACCTCGCGAACTCTATGGCCCTCGTTTCACGAATAACGGTCACCTTGATCTGACCGGGATATTCTAAATCCTCCTCTATCCTCTTTGCAATCTCCCTGGCCAGTTCAAAAGCCTCCACATCCGAGATCTTGCCCGATTCCACCATTATTCTGACCTCTCGCCCGGCCTGGATAGCATAGGCCTTTTCAACGCCGGAGTAGCTGTTTGCTATATCCTCGAGCCTCTCGATCCGCTTGATGTAAGCCTCCAGGCTCTCGCGCCTCGCGCCCGGCCTCGAGCCGGAAATCGCATCGGCCGCCGCCACCAGGACAGCAATGGGGGACGTGGGCTCGACCTCCTCGTGATGTGCTGCGATGGCATTGACGACTATGTCGTTTTCCCCGTACCTCTTGGCTACCTGGGCGCCCACCAGTGCGTGAGGCCCCTCGTAGCCCTGGTCGGCCGCCTTGCCGATGTCGTGAAGGAGTCCCGCCCGCCTTGCGAGCTCCACGTTGAGATCGAGCTCTCCGGCCATGAGCCCCGCGAGATAAGCCACCTCTTTCGAGTGCTGAAGTAGGTTCTGCCCGTAGCTGGTCCTGAATTTCATCTTCCCAATGAGGGCGAGAAGCTCGGGGTGAACACCGCCTATGCCGAGCTCGAGCACGACCTCTTCGCCTATTCCCTTGATGTATTCCTGGAATTCCTCTTTTACTTTCTCCACGACCTCCTCTATTCTGGCGGGATGTATTCTGCCATCCTGGATCAACCTCTCGAGAGCCATCCTGGCGATCTCTCTCCTGATGGGATCGAAAGCCGATAGGGTCACGGCCTCGGGTGTGTCATCGATAATGACCTCCACGCCGGTGGCGGCCTCAAAAGCCCTGATATTTCTTCCCTCTCTACCGATAATCCTTCCTTTCATATCATCGGAAGGAAGCGGAACCACCGACACGGTGGTCTCGGCAGTGTGAGACGTAGCACACCTCTGGATGGCCATCGCTATTATCTCCTTGGCGGCTTTGTCGGCCTTCTCCTTCGCTTCTTCCTTCACCTTGTAGATGAGCTGAGCTGCCTCATACCTCGCCTGGGCCTCGAGGCTCCTCAACAGTTCGGCCTTCGCCTCTTCCCTCGTGAGCCTCGCGACCTCCTCGAGTTTCTTCGTTTCCTCGTCGATGAGAGCTTGAAGTCTGTCCTCTTTTGCCTTGATACCGCGCTCCCGGTCTCTCAGAGTCTTCTCCAGCTGCCTCAGCTCCTTCTCTTTTCTCTGAAGGGCATCGGCCTTCTTGTTCAACTGAGCTTCCTTTTCCTCGAGCTTCCTCTCGGTCTTCGTCAGCTCCTTCCTGACGTCCTGGGTCTCCTTCTCGAACTTGCGCTTCTCCTTGTACCAGTGTTCTTTTGCCTTCAGTTCGGCCTCTCTCTTGATCTCCTGCGCCTCTTTCTTGGCCGCCTCGAGTATGTGCTCGGCGCTTCCCTTCGCTTCCCTGATTTTTCTCTCAAAAGAGCTCCTGAACCTCAAAAATACCAGAATTCCTATTCCAAAACCCGCAACTATCGAAATAAACAAAAATATGGTGAGCCTGATCATTTTTTCTCAACCTCCCCTTCTTTTCTTTTTGCCCGGTCGAGAATCTGCTTCTCATAACCGATTCCTCGAGGGTCAAAGATCCTCACATCTCTGATGCCTTCAGGAAGATAATCCTGTTTGACGTCCTTCTTTCCGTGGGGGTAAATGTACCCCTTTCCCCTTCCCAGTAGCTTTGCCCCGCTGTAATGCGAGTCACGTAAATGGTCGGGAACTTCGTAAATCTCTTTCATTTTCAAAACCTCCCTTGCTTTGTGCAGTGCCCTGAGCACCGTGTTGGACTTGGGAGCCGTCGCGAGATAAAGCACCGCTTCCGCGATAATGAGATCTCCTTCTGGCCTGCCCACCATCTCGTAAGCGCTCAGCGCCGCTGACGCCACCTTGAGCGCCTCGGGATCAGCCAGACCTATATCCTCCGCTGCAAAAATCAAAAGTCTCCTCAATATATATCTGGGGTCCTCCCCAGCGTCGAGCATCCTGACGTACCAGTACATGGCCGCATCGGGGTCAGACCCCCTCAGGGACTTGATAAAAGCCGAAATACAATCATAGTGTTCATCGCCCCGCGAATACCTGAGATGCCTGACCGAGAGCAGGTTCTGAAGGTCCTCAATACCTATGCTGTCCCCCTTGCTCTTCGTGAGAGCCAGGATCTCAAGGTAATTCAGGGCCCTCCTCGCGTCGCCGTCGGAAATAACGGCGATTGCCTCTATCACCTCATCATCGACCTGAAGGTCCATCCACCCAAGCCCCCTCTCCTCGTCCTCGAGAGCTCTCCCCAGGAGGACCTTGAGCTCATCCCGGGTGAGTGGCTTGAACTCGAAGACCAGGGTCCTCGAGAGAAGGGCCTTGGAAAGGGCAAAGAAAGGATTCTCAACGGTGGAACCGAGAAAAATAAAATCTCCGCCCTCCACATAGGGCAGAAGAAACTCCTGCTGAAGTTTGTTAAACCTGTGAACCTCGTCGAGAAAGAGCACGGCCCTTCGTCCCGCGGCCCTCCTCCATTCCGAGGCCTGCTTGATAACTTTCTTTATCTCCCCGCGCTCGGCTCTTGCTGCATTGAGCTGAATAAAGGGAGATTTTGTCTTCTGGGCTATTATCCGGGCGAGAGCCGTTTTGCCACAACCCGGCGGTCCATAAAAAATCGCGGAAAAAAGCCTGTCTTCCTCAATGAGCTTTAACAGGGGCTTCCCCGGGCCCAGAAGGTGTTGCTGCCCAACAAATTCGGAAAGATCCCTCGGCGACATCCTTCGCGCCAGAGGGGCCTTGATGTCGCTCTCCTTAACCTCAAAAATCTCCAATTGTATTCACCTCCTAAAAACAAAATCCCCCGCGAGTGCCGCACCGGGATAAACCCATTAGGTCCTTTCATCAACGTGGGAACTTCGAGAAGCTCCCCTTTGTGAAATGCTGGCCTTGGGCTTATCCCTGTTAATGCACGGGCACCGCAGGGGATTATAAATTCCGTTATTTTCCGAAAAATGTCTCTCATAAGAGCAATGTCTCCACCCGTTTCTCCAGTTCTCTCAGCCTGTCCTCGGCAGCACCTCTCAGCTTCCTCTCCTGATGGAGTTCCAGAGCGAGATGCAATGCAGCGAGCAGCAGAAGCTTCTCCCGGGGCATCCCGACGGTGCTCTTCTCCAGCATGTCCAATTTGTCCTCGAGATAATTGACCACTTCTCGAAGCTCCTCATCGCTGAGATCCGTGCGCATCCAGTAATCGCGACCATCCACAGTTATTTTCACCGTTCTCTCCATTACTCCAGGAGCTCCAGCCTCTCCAGTATCTTTTTAAGCCTCCCCTCAAGGGTTTCTAGCTTCGCCTTGAGTTCTGCTCTTTCCTGCTCGAGCGATCTTATCTGATCCTTGAGCCTGCCGTTTTCCTCCCTCAGGCTCTCATATTTAGCAAAAAGCTTATTAAGTTTCTCCTCAAGATCGTCTAATGCCACCTTCATACCCTCTTATTATATAACCCTCTTTCGCCAAAATCTCAACAATCTTCTCCACCTCCCCATCCACCTCCTCGTCCTGAAGGGTTCTCTCTCTGTGCAGGAAGACGAGCCCCACAGTGATGCTCTTCTTGCCCTCGGGCAGGGGTTTTCCCCGATACACATCGATAACCCTGATCCCGGTGAGCAGGGGCGAATCGACTTTATAAATCAGCCTCTCCAGCTTGGCATAGGGAACATCCTCGTCCATCAGGACCGATATGTCCCTCTTGACCGGCGGATACCTGGGTATCTCCACGCGGCCCTTCTCGCAACCCTCGAGGACAGCTATCTCCACCTCCAGCGCAAAAAGCGGGAACTTGAGATCGTAGAGTTCAGCGATTTCCTCCTTCAACCTTCCGATCCATCCGCACTTCTTTCCGTTCACAGTGACCGAGGCGCCGTAATCGAGGTAGGGTATCTCCGACTCCTCGATTTCGTATTCGCAGCCCAGCTCATCCAGCAGACGGGAGAGGAGCCCTTTTATGTCGTAAAAATCCAGCTCTCTCTCCTTCTCAAGCCAGTTCTTCTCGAGACGCCCGCTTGCTATGGCACATAGTACCTCGCGCTCCTCGGGGAGCTCGTCGGGGCCCCTGTAAATGAACTCCTTCCCAACCTGAAAGGCGCGCACGTCTCTGACCCCGCGACGCTGGTTTATGGAAGCCACGTTGAGGAGCCCCATCAAAAGGAGCGGCCTCACATAAGAGAACTGCTCGGTCAGGGGATTCATGATCTTCGCGGCGAATTCTTCTGCGGAGAAAGCCTTAACTTCCCTTTCGCTCACGAACTCCAGCGACTGAACCTCCTGAAAACCGAGCCTGGCCACGATGTCTCTAACCCTGTGACGTAGATCCCGCGGTTTCCTTCCGAGAAACCCGCCGGAGCTCTCAACCCTCCCCGGTATGTTCCCATATCCGTATACCCTGCCCACCTCCTCAACCAGATCGGCCTCTATGGAAATGTCCCTCCGCCTCATGGGGATTTCCACGTAAAAGGTCTCTCCCCTGTCTTCCACCTTGAACCCAAGGCCCGTCAGCACTCCGAAGGTCTTCTCCGACGATATATCCACTCCCAGCAATCTGGACGGGTAATCCTTTCTGAGGAGGACTCCGGTGGGACGGGGCAGCTCACGGAAGTCGTCCTTTATGGGGCCGGCAATGCCGCCTGCAAGCTGTAGCAGGAGCTGAGCGACACGGGCCGAGGCGTCGGGAGGAAATCCGGGATCAGCCCCCCTCTCGAACCTCTGGGAGGATTCGGTGCGGACACCAAGCTTCTGACTCCACATCCTCACGAGTTCCGGACGGAAATAGGCGCTTTCCAGGAGAACTTCTCTGGTTTCCTCGCTCACAGCCGAGTGTTCCCCGCCGATTATTCCGGCTAATGCCTGCGGGCCCCTGGAATCCGCAATGACGGGAACTCCCTCGGGCAGCTGACGCTCGACCCCATCGAGGGTGAGTATCTTCTCCCCCTTTCCGGAGCGCCTTATAACGAGATTGCCCTCTATTTTCGCCGCATCGTATATATGGGTGGGATGTCCCGTCTCGAAAAGAACGTAATTCGAAACGTCAACGACATTGTTAAGCGGCCTCTGTCCGATAAGATAAAGCCTCCAGCGGAGCCAGTCGGGGGACTCTCCCACCTTGATCCCATTTATCCTCCTCAGGGTAAAACGGGGACAGGCCTCGTAATCAGCTATCTCGAAGTCCGGGACGCCGGCTTCTTCACTTTCCTCCACCTCAAAAGAAGGAAGGCGAAGCTCCCCGCCGCAGACTGCCCTCAGGTCAAATGCAATGCCGATTACCCCGAGCAGGTCAGGCCTGTTGGGGGTTATGTAGAGATCGTAAAGCCAGTCATCCAGCCCGAGGTGGGGAAGGGGATCATCGCCCGCCCTGAAGTTCCGGGGCAGAATGAGCACCTCATCGGCTTTTTCGCCGATACCCAGCTCCTTCTCGGAAAGAGGCATGCCATACGAGGGGAAACCTCCTATCTCCCTCTTCTCCACAACCAGCCCGCCGGGCAGCTGTGCGCCCTCGAGGGCGAAAACCGCCTTAACGCCGACATCCATCCCGTGAGCACCCGTCACCATTTCCACGGCTTCTCTCCCCACCGCCACCTTTATGAGCCTGAGGCCCTTTCTTTCCGGATGATCGCGGGCTTCGAGTATCTCACCGACCACCACTTTCCCCCGGAGCCCCTGGCCCAGGTATCTGTACTCCTCCACCTCCATCCCGAGGTTCTCAAGTACCTCCACGAGCTCCTCGGGACCGTAGGGGATGTCCACGTACTCCCTGAGCCAGTTATAGAGAAGCTTCATCGAAGGTACCTCCTGAGGAAACGCAGGTCGTTCTCATAGAAAAGCCTGATGTCGTCGATGCCGAGCTTTATCATGGCGACCCTGTCGACGCCGACTCCGAAGGCATAGCCGGTCCACTCGTCGGGATCAAGCCCAACGGCATTGAAAACAGCAGGATGAACCATCCCACAACCGACAAGCTCAAGCCATCCCTTGCCCCAGTTCACCGACATCTCGGCCGAGGGCTCGGTGAATGGAAAGTAGGAGGGCACGAACTTAACGCGGGTATTGGAGCCAAAAAGTTCCCTCGCGAAGAGCTCTAAAGTCCCCTTCAGGTCGGAAAAGGTGACCTTCTTGTCGACATAAAGCCCTTCAAGCTGGTAAAAAGCGGGAGAGTGGGAGGCGTCAAAGGCATCCTTCCGGTAGACCCTTCCCGGCGAAATGAACCTCAAGGGCGGTTTTTCCCTCTCCATGACCCTCACCTGTACCGGGGACGTGTGGGTCCTGAGCATCATCTTCTCGGTGATGAAAAGCGTGCTCCACATGTCCCTCGCTGGATGATGTGGCGGTATGTTGAGGGCTTCAAAATTGTAAAAATCCCACTCTATCTCTGGTCCCTCCTCCACCTTAAAGCCGAGCCCCACAAATATCTCTATCATCTCCTCGAGAACGGCGGTAAGGGGATGAAGACCTCCCAGGGAATACTCACGGCCGGGAAGTGTCAGGTCGACCTTCTCCCTGCCGCGGGCCTTCTTCAGCTCCTCTTTTTTGAGGTTAAGGGCCTCCTGAACCTCCTCCTTCAGGGTATTAAGGAGAGCGCCGGCCTCCCGTCTCTCATTGGGGTCGAGCTCTTTCAAAAGTTTGAAGAGAAGCGTGATCTCCCCCTTCCTTCCAAGATATCTCACCCTCAGCTTCTCGAGTTCCTCCAATCCCCTGACGGAACCGAGAGCTTCCCGGAAGCTTTCTCTCAGGACCTCGACTTTTTTCTTTAAATTCTCCATAATCGAAAAACCCCCGATTGCCCTTTCTCGCGAAAAGGCACCGGGGGGTCCTCCAATTTTTCTATTTTCAGGCTTTTAAGGCTTCTCTTGCCGTGTCAACAAGCTTTGAGAAAGCCACTCTGTCCCTGACGGCTAAATCGGCGAGCACCTTCCTGTTCAACTCCACCCCGGCCCTTTTGAGTCCGGAGATAAAGGTCGAATAATTCATCCCTTCTTCCCTGCAGGCCGCATTGATCCTTATGATCCAGAGCCTTCTCATATCTCCCTTTTTGTCTTTCCTGTGAGCATAAGCGTATTGTAGCGATCGAATCAGAGCTTCCTTCGCCTTCCGGAAGGTCCGGCTCTTCTGGCCGTAATAGCCTCTGGTGGATCGAATTATTTTCCTGTGCTTTCTCCGCCTTACAACTCCTGTCTTAATTCGCATTTTTTCCTCCCTTCAAAGATTACTCAGAAATCGCCTAATTATACGAAAGACGGGCCTCGCATGTCAAGCAAACGGCAATTTTCTTGCCAGGGTAACGAAGGAGAAAAAAGAGCCGTGTCACCTTTCTGTGACAAAAATGAAATTGCAAAATGCAAGAGAAAATGGCAAAATGCACGGGATTTTTCGGCATTTTTTTAACAACTAATGTCCTGAATACCAATAAGTTAGAAAGTTCAGCCCTTTCTGGCATCGGTTTTGCAATAAAAAGAAGAGGTATAGGTCTGCGAAATCAACGGAAGGAGGTTTGACATGTTAAAGTTAAGAGAGAAGAGGGGATTCACCCTCATAGAGCTGATGATAGTGGTGGCTATCATAGCCATACTGGCTGCAGTGGCTATACCTCAGTACAGGAAATTCCAGCTGAGAGCCAAGACATCCGAGGCGAAGGCCAACATAGGAGCCATCAGGTCGGTGGAAGAAGGATGGTCTGCTGAGCACGATTACTACTATGCGGCCGGGCCCAATCCCACAAATAATCCGGGAGCCTCTCCCGCCGATTGGCCTACCGGGACCAATTTCGACAAGCTCGGCTTCAAGCCCGCAGGTAAAGTCTACTATCGATATGCGGTACAGTCAGCAACATCAACCTTCAACGATGACGGCGTCCCTGATCTTTCTGGCGGGACCGGCACGATCGTCGCTCACGACAACAGCGTCGATATAGCCATCCTTGCCGAAGGCGACCTCGATGGCGACGGCACCGGAAGCAAGTACGGCTGTGTGGATGAAGATCCTTCAATCAAGGGACCTTCTGGAGACGACTTCTGAGGAAGGGGGCTTTTTAGGGGCGGGGGGAATTTCATTCCCCCCGCCCCTTTATATTCTGGAGGAGAGAAAACCGCTGCTTTGGAGGAAGCCCGTCCCTGCCCAATCAAAATCACGAGATGAGTAAATCCTGGAAATACGCTCTCGCCCTCTTTTTTATCACCCTCGCAATCTACATCCCTTCTTTAAACAACGGCTTCATCTGGGATGACAACGTAATTATAGACCACCAGATACACACTCTCCGGGATGCCAGGACTTTCTTCTTCCCGGTGAGGACGCAGGAGAGCACCCCGGCGTATTACAGGCCGGCGGTGGGGCTCTCCCTGGTTCTGGATTATTCGCTCCATTATAAAAATCCCAGGGGTTATCACCTCACCAACATACTCATAAACCTCTTCAACGTCCTCCTGGTATTTCTTCTGAGCCTGAATCTCTTCGAGCTGATGGAGGTGAGACATCGGCATCTCCTCTCCTTCATGGCCGCTCTGCTCTTCGCCTTACATCCCCTCCATGTGGAATCGGTGTCATGGATAGCCGGCAGGACCGACCTTGTTGTGGCTTTCTTCTCACTCCTCGCCTTTCTCTCCTATGTGTTGTTTCGGAAGGAGAAAAACATCCCCGTGCTGCTCGCGGGATTTGTCTTCTATTTCTTCGCGCTTCTCTCAAAAGAAAACGGCATAGGCCTGCTTCTGCTCTTCCCCCTCTTCGACCTCCTCGTGCTCAGAAAGAAGCTGTATAAGACGCTGCTCCCCTTTGTCTTTTTTCTGCTTATCACTGCTTCCTATTTTTATCTCCGCTACAGGGCAGGCTGCCTTGTGGCTCCCCCTGGAGCTGGAGAGGAGCCCACGTTGTTCTCAAAGGCGATCACCCTTATTTATGCCTTCGGTTTCTATCTGAGGAAACTCGTCTATCCCCTGCCCCTCTCCATGTTCATAGACAAAGTGCCTCACGAACTGTACATAGGACTGCTCCCCCTTCTTTACCTTTTCATCCTCGCGATCTCCCTCATGAAAAGGGGGCGCGCGGCTTTTTTGCTCCTCTGGATACTTCTAACGCTGGGCCCTTCCCTTCTGATCGCCATTTCTCGGCTCGCGTCGACACCCCTCGCTGAGAGGTATCTCTACCTGCCATCGGTCGGCTTTGCCCTTCTCGTGCCCTATGGCCTGTACAGGATCGGAAGGCCTATTAAAAAGGAGGTACTTCTTCTATACCTGCTCGTTCCCTACCTCCTCTGGTTTGCCATCGAAACCCTCGACAGACAGCGGGTCTGGAAGGATGACCTGAGCCTCTGGGCCGATGCGGTGAAAAAAGCTCCCCGTTCTGCCCTTCCCCACAACGAATACGGCATGGCCCTGAGAGAGCGCGGCTTGATCGAGGACGCCGAGAGGGAATTCCTCACCGCCCTCACTTCCGACAGCAGGGAGAGCAAGAGCTGGAAAGCCTATGCGGCCACAAACCTCGCCCTGATCTATATGGACAGAGATGAATACGATGCAGCTGAAAAATATCTCAGGGAAGCCCTGGAATTCTATCCGAATTATCCCATTGCCCTTTACGATCTCGGCCTGCTCTACCTAATAAGGGCAAAAAACGAGGGCGAGAACGGAGAACCAAACAGGGCACTCCTCATAAAGGCGGGCAAGACCCTCAAGAGGGCCGTGAGGGCCGACCCGAACTTCATCAGAGCCCACCTCATGCTGGGAGAAGCATACTACCTTTACGGTAAGCCCGAAAAAGCGAAGGAGCATCTGGAAAAAGTCATAGAGCTCGATCCTAAGAGCCCCGAGGCCCAGGACGCCGTGAAGCTGCTCTCAAAAATAGAAACCGCGGGGGAAAGCAGGGATGAAAAAGTGGATTGAGACCTTCAGAATCAGGCACTGGGTCAAGAACATCCTGGTCTTCGCTGCCCCCTTTTTCGGAGGCAGAATCGGCGAGGGCAGGTACCTGCTGCTCTCCCTTATAGCCTTTCTCGCCTTTTCCTTCGCGGCAAGCTTCACCTACATAGTAAACGACCTCGTAGACAGAAAGAGGGACAGACTCCATCCTCGAAAGAGAAAAAGGCCCATAGCCTCGGGCGAAGTCAAGACAAATTCCGCCATTCTTTTCTCGGGCCTTTTTCTGGTGGCTTCCATCCTGCTTTCCCTCACCCTGAGCTTTGCCTTCCTGCTCTTCGTGATTTCCTACATAATCCTGAACCTCCTTTACAGCACTCTGCTAAAAAATTATCCCCTTTTTGACATATTTGCCATATCGCTCGGCTTCATCCTGCGGGTTTATGGCGGCGGTGCCGCTACTGCAATCCACATATCATCATGGCTTTTTTCGACCGTCTTTCTTCTCGCCCTGCTCTTCAGCACCGGGAAAAGGCTTGCCGAGGAAAGGGCGCTGGGAAAGGACGCACTCAACCACAGGAAAACTCTGGGGAACTACCCAGAGGGTTTTCTGAGGGGCGTTCTCTGGGCAATGCTCGCCGCCTCCCTGGTGACCTATGCCCTGTATACCGTTGAAAAGGGATTCTCCCTTTTCCTGACCGTACCCGTGGCCGCCTTTGGTCTCATGAGATATGCCTATCTCGTCGAATCCCAGAGGGAAGGAGACCCCACTGAAGCCCTTCTGGGAGACCCGCTTCTCCTTATCACGTCGCTTTTCTGGGTTCTCTTTTCTTACTTTCTCGCTTACGGAGGGAAAATATGAAAGGCGCTATCCTCTACACGATGTTCTCGGGGCTCGGCGATTTCATAGTGATGTACAACGCGAAGAAAATGGCCGAATCTTCTCTGGGGATGCGAGTTTTCATAGCCCATCGCAGAAACCCATATATTTACAATCTCGACACCAGGGCGAGAAGGGATTACTTCAACATATATTCGCCCCTCCAGCTCCTGTCTCTCAAGAAAGTCCTCACGCTGGATGTCTCTGGCGAGAGGTTCGGAATACAGCAGGCCCCTGGCTCCATACAGGGCTATACCTTTCTCAACTTCATGAGGAAGATCGACGCCATCGACTATATCGTCGATTTCAACCTGATAAACGCTGACATACGGACTCCGCCTCGAGGAGAGTACATCCTGGAAATCCACAGAAATCAGCTGAAGACCCTCTTCAAGAGAGAAATCTCCTTTTCACCGGAGCTGCCCTTTAAGCCCGAACCCGTGGACTTGCCTGACGGCGACCCGCTGATCGCCATCAATCCCCTGAGCGGACGCGCTGGATGCAACACATATACGTGGCCCTATTATAAATGGAAAGACCTCCTCTCCGACCTCATCGAAATTGAAAAGGAAGCCCGATTCCTGCTTATACTCAAGGGGGAAAGAGGAAAAGTCTACAGGGAGTTAGAGAAAGCCTTTCCCGAAAGGCTCAGCGTGTATTCCCAGCTAACGCTGGGCCAGCTCACCTATATTCTTGAAAAATGCGATCTTTTCCTCACCGTCAACTCGGGGCCAGCGCACATGGCCCACTTTCTCGGGAAAAAAACGGTTATCTTGAGCGGCCCAACCCTTGGCTTATGGAACCCATCGGGCCCTCACATAAGGGTAGTGAGGGATGAAGGAGCCCGATTCCCACCTTCGGAACAATGCAGAAGGGCTCCCGGCGTCCCCTCGGTATGCAACATCTGCACGAAGGACGTCTTCGGAGCTATCACCGACCTCCTGGGCAAGAGGTCATTGGCCGAACTATGAAATGAAAAGCGGCGAAGAGAAACTCCTGAAAATGCTCGATTCCACCCTCGGGGTGGTCCTCACGGAGGTCCTCGGCCTCTTAGGCTCTGGGCAACCCGAAACGGGGTCCATTCGGAGAGTTCTCGTGGTGCGTCCTGGTGGAATAGGGGACGCCGTTCTCCTCTGCCCTGCCATCAGGAGAATGAAAGAAGTCCTCGATGCTGAGATCGATGTCCTGGCTGAAAGGAGAAACCGCGAAGCCTTTGGTCTCTGCCCCGGCCTCAGAAAGGTCTTCACCTACGACGAGGATCTGAACCTTCTGAGGCCCCTCTTCAGGGACTACGACCTCATAATCGACACGGAACAGTGGTACAGGCTCTCAGCCCTTTTTGCCAGGTTGGCGAGAGGAAAGCTCAGGGCCGGCTTCTCCACGAACAACAGAAGGAAGCTCTTTCACCGAAGCGCCGGATATGAGATAGACGCCCACGAATCCCTGAACTTCCTCAGGCTCGTAGCCCTCGCGACCGGCACCGAATACAGGCCCTATTACGACATACCCTTCCTTGAGGTGCCGTCTCCCTATAGAAGATGGGCGAGGGCTCTCTTTCGCAGGCTCAAGGCTGAGAGAATACCTATCGTCATGATCTTCCCCGGCTCTGCGAGGCCCGAAAAGAGGTGGGATCCCGACAGATTTGCTGAACTGGCGGGAAGGCTCGAGAAAAGGGGAGCCAAGATAATAATCGTGGGAGGACCCGATGACAAAGAGGCTGCTTCGATGATTTCCCGGTCCCTGAGCGATCCCATGGACTTCTCAGGCCTCACCAACCTGGCTCAGACGGCCGCCCTGATAGAACAGGCTGACGTCTTCGTCTCTGTGGACTCCGGGCTGATGCACATCGCCTACGGCCTCGGAACGCCTTCCGTATCCCTGTTCGGCCCCGGAAACAGAGCCAAATGGGCGCCGAAAGGAGACATTCACAGGACGGTCTACCGTTCTTTCTCGTGTTCGCCCTGTTCCCTTTTCGGCAAAATCCCGAGATGCCCTTATAATTATCGCTGCATGAAATCTATAGAGGTCGGAGAAGTCGAGGAAGCTGTCTTATCGGTTCTCGGGAGAAAGAGATGGAAAGAGTTATCGTCACTGAAAGCCTGACAAAGATCTACAAAAGCGGAAAAAGGAGGACAGAAGCCGTCAGGGATCTCTCCCTGGAAATTAAAAGGGGCGAGGTCTTTGGTTTCATAGGGCCCAACGGCGCCGGAAAAAGCACCACCATAAAAATGCTTCTCTCCATCCTCTACCCCACCTCCGGAAAGGCCTGGGTCTTCGGAGTCGACATCAGATCTCCTGACGCAAGAAAAAGGGTGGGCTATCTTCCGGAAAACCCCCGGTTTTACGATTACCTGAGCGGCGAAGAATTCCTGCGTTTTGCCGGGATGCTGGCGGGTCTCAGCGGATCGAGACTCGAAAAGAAAGTCGAGAGCCTCCTCAAGTACGTGGGCATCTACGACGCGAGAAAGAGAAAGCTCCGAAAGTATTCAAAGGGAATGATTCAGCGAATTGGCCTGGCCCAGGCTTTAATGGGAGACCCCGATCTTATAATCCTTGACGAGCCGACCTCGGGCCTCGATCCCCTGGGGCGGAAACTGACCCTGGATCTGATAAGGTCTCTGAGGTCGAGGGGAAAAACCGTCTTTTTCAGTACACATATATTGAAAGACGTGGAAGAAGTCGCCGATAGGGTGGGAATCCTCTTCAAGGGAAGGCTCCTGAAGGTCTTTTCCCTGGACGAGGAAAGACAAAGAGAGAACGACTATCAGATCGAAATCGAAAACGCGGGGATTGACCTTTTCATCGCCGCTGAGAAACTGGCTGAGCTGATGGAGAAAGACGAGAAAAGGGTCACCTTCCTCGTGAGAGAAGACAACCTGTTCGAGTTTCTGGAGGCCGTGAGGGACAAAGGAGGCAGAATAATCACGCTGACGAGGAAAAAGAGAAACCTCGAGGAAATTTTCCTGGAAACGATAGGAGAGGGATGAGATCGATAATAGCTATCTTCGGCGGCACGCTCAAAGAAGGGGTGAGGAGTAAACTTTTCTGGGGCATCCTCGTTTTCGCCCTGCTTCTGTTTCTCAGCACTATGGTGGTGAGCGAGCTGTCCTTCGCCGAGAAGGAAAAGATAATAGCTGACCTGGGGCTGTCTCTGATTTCCGCCTTCGGCCTGATCGCCGCGGTCATACTGGGCACAGACCTGATCTACAGGGACATCCAGAACGGAACCGTACAGATCATACTGGCCCGTCCTGTGAAAAGGTGGAAATACGTGGCCGGTAAGTACCTCGGCCTCATGGCGATAATCGGCGTAAACCTGCTCCTCCTCTCGTTGATGCTCCTCTTTGTGCTTCTCATATACGTGGGCAAACCCTGCATCTACCTGCTCCGCTCGCTCTATACGATCTTCCTTGAGCTCAGTCTGATCGCTTCGATAGGAGTCTTCTTCTCCACCTTCTCCACGTCGCAGCTTCTTTCATCCCTTGTCACCCTCGGCCTTTTCATCATCGGCCATTCCCTCGACATCCTGAGGATGTCAGCCGGAAAAAGCGGAAAGTTCCTCGGCTTTCTGCTCAAATCGCTCGCAGTGATCTTTCCGGACCTCGATTTCTATGACATAAAAATCAAAGTTATCCACGGGCTCCCTCTGGAAAGTAGTTATTACGGCGAGATCCTCCTCTACACCTTGGGCTACGTGATCTTTATCCTCTTTCTCGCTTCCCTCATAATGGAAAGGAGGGAATTCAGGTGAGGAAAGAGGGGAAGATCCTCCTCATTCTCCTCTGCCTTTTTCTGATAACCCTCTCAAAACCAGGTTTGCTGCTCGAAAAGGAAAGAGCCTATCAGCTAAAAACCTGGCTTCTCCCCAGAGTGGACATGATTGAGCTCCTCGCGGATGGTTACAAAGAAGCCGTGGCCGATTATTTCTGGATGCGGGTCACCCTCTATTATGGCGACGAAAACTGGAGGAAAAGGGCCGACGATGAGGATTGGGGGTACCTCCTGAAACTGACGGACCTCGTCGCCAGACTGAACCCCTATTTCTTCATGCCCTACTATTTCGCAGGAGTCGTTTTCCCCTGGGAGAGCAATTACAAAAAAGAGGTGATACCGATCCTTGAGAGGGGAATGAAATACCTTCCTGACGAGTGGAGGATACCTTTTCTGATAGGCTTTATCTACTTTTATTTCCTGGACAGCAAAAAAAGAGCGGCCTATTACATACAGCTCGCCAGCGAAAAAAAGGACAGCCCCGAGTATCTGATCAAACTCGCAGCACGCCTCTACTATGAGGCAGGAGAAGAGGAAAGCGCCCTGCTCTTTCTCGAGCAGATGGAGAGATCCACCAGTGAACCGGAACTGAAGAAGGAGATAAAACGGAGGATTAAAGTTCTAAAAGATATCCTTTTTCTGAAGGGTGCTGTCCAGAAATACATAGAGACAACGGGGAAAGAGCCCGAAGATCTGGAAGATCTCGTCCGAACAGGTATCATAAAAGAGGTACCTCGAGAACCTTACGGGGGCAGGTACTATTACGACCGAAAAGATAAGAGGGTAAAAACTAGCTCGGAGCTGGGAAAAAGGAGGAAAGAAAAATGAAATTCGACATCAGGGAATTGTTGAGGAGCGCCCGGGAAGACGACGTCTCTGACATTCACCTCAAGGTGGGAGCCCCGCCCGTTTTGAGGAAGGACGGGAGGCTGATGCCCGTAAAGGATATACCAGCTCTTACTTCCGAAGACCTATGGAACGTGGTCAAAGTCATGACCGACGAGAAACAGCGAAAAACACTGGAGAAAATGAAGGGCCTCGATATTGCCTACGAGCTGGAAAATGCGGGGAGGCACAGGGTCAACATATTCTTTCAGAAGGGCGAATTAGCTGTCGCCATCAGGATCATACCCTCAGTCATAAGAACCATCAGAGAACTGAATCTGCCGCCAGTCATAGAGAGGCTGGCTCTGGAGGACAGGGGGCTGATCCTGGTGACCGGCGTGGCGGGGATGGGAAAGTCGACTACCCTTGCCGCGATGATCGATTACATCAATGAAAACAAAAGCTCAAGAATCCTGACCATTGAGGACCCCATAGAATACGTCTTCACCGACAAGAGGAGCTTTATCTCCCAGAGGGAGGTGGGAATCGATACGCCCTCCTTTCACCAGGGCCTGAAGGAAGCGCTGCGTCAGGATCCCAACGTCATAATGGTGGGCGAGATGAGGGACCTGGAGACAATCCAGACCGCCCTCCAGGCCGCCGAGACAGGACATCTGGTCCTGTCCACGCTTCATACCCTGGACGCCAAAGAAAGCATAAACAGGATAATAAGCGTCTTCCCGGGACAGATGCAGAACGAGGTGAGGATCCAGCTGTCCTCGGTGTTAAAAGCCGTCATCTCGCAGAGGCTCGTCCCGACGGCAGACGGAAAAAACAGGGTCCCGGCTGTAGAAATCATGGTATCCACTGCCAGAATAAGGGACATGATCCTGCGCGAAGAGAGACTCGGGGAGCTCAAGGAGGCCATTGCCGAAGGCTACATTCCCTACGGAATGCAGACTTTCGAACAATCCCTGTTCTACCTCTGGAAGAAGGGGCTGATAACAGCCGAGATGGCACTGGACTACGCCACCAACAGGGAGAACCTCGAGCTCAGAATGAAGGGGATAACCACCGACCAGGAAAGCCGTTACTGGAGGATCTTCGAGGAGATGGCCCTCAGAGAACTGGGACAGCTGCCCGAGGAAGATTCTACGACCCTGAAAAAAGTCGAGCAAACCGGCAACAAGGTCGAAAAGAAGATCAAAAATCTCCTCAAGGAACTCAATATCTAACGCCTTTTCTTGAGCTTAAGGTACAAGAGACGAAATTCTTCCATGCTGGGGCTATCGACGGTGGGGGAGAATCTGATCCTGTAGTAAATCCCGGTAAAACGAGAAAAAGTCACATCCTGAAGCCTTCGGGCAAACTGGAGGGGCGTCTCTCCGGGTTTTCTCACAAATCCCTTTCTGGACAGGCCCTGGAGGATCTCCAGGTACATCCTGGAAACATGGCCCAACCTGCGGGAACCCGACCTTCTCCTTTTTTTACGATATTTAAAGGCAACCCTCAGCGCAAAAACGAGGAAAAGCGAGAAGAGGAGAATGTATTTCCACTTGAGAAGGGCCTCCACAAAAAGATGAAGCTGCTCCTCCATCGAGTAACTCAGAAAGTATCTGCTCCATTCAAAGCTGAGCAATTCCACCAAGGATGCCAGAGCGAAGATAGGCCCCTTCCCGGAGGCAACTCTCCTCGTGGGGGTAGGATCAAACCTCAACCATCCCCTGTCAGGCACGTAAACCTCAGCCCAGAGATGTGCGTCTCGCTCCCTCACCGTGTAAAATTTTCCATAGGGATTGAAATCCCCTCCCCTGAAACCGCCCACAGCTCTCGCAGGGATGCCGATAGACCGCAGGAGCAGTACGAAAGCCGTCGCGAAGTGTTCACAATACCCTCTTCTGGACCTGAAAAGGAAATTCAGAACTTCATCACCACCAGCTCCCTTGGCTTCCGGGTCATACCTGTAATTTTCAAGTAGATAGCCCTTTATCTTTCTGGCGGCTGATTCTGGGTCAGGGGAGTTACCAGCCACCGCGAGGGCGAGGGGCCTCAAGCTCTCCCTGAGTTCGGGCTCAAGCTGAAGATAGAGCTCAGGATCGCCGTCCTTCAGAGGCCCCCTGGCCGATTCAAAGCGATAGGAGAAACGCTCTTTGGGGTTCTCACCGAGAAGAACTGCTCTGCCAGGGCCGGCTTTCAGGGACCCTTCGGGAAGGTAAACCGCCACAGGCACGTCAAGCAGGTAAACATATGGGGAGAAATAGTTCTCCGCGAAAACCCTTCCCCTTATGCGTCCTGCTCCCCTGCCCCAATGTAGCTTTTGTCCGGTTTCTCTCAGACAGGGAAGGGCTATCCAGTTTCCCTTCCTGTAGGAGGAAAACACAACCCCTCTCCAGTAAAGGCTGTCCTTAGAAAAATCCCCCTCTATCATGGCCCTGAAAATCGGTTTTTTTGAGCTGTAGCGGGCTCCTGACTCGCCTATTTGGAGCACATCGCCATACGCCGAAACCTCGGTCCCCGCGAGGGAAAAAGGGAACAGCCTCAGCGCAGGACGGGGGAGTACCAGAAAAAGCACGATGAAAATGGTGAAGTAGAGCGCAAAGAGACGAAGGTGTCTCCTCAGGGCAATGGAAGCGCCCACGCTCACCGCAGGGAAACCGGGCATACTCAGGAGAAAGAGACAAAGAGTTAAAAAATAGAAGAAAGGCAAAAGGAGAAAAGAAAAAGGCGTTCCCCCGGTCAGGGCACCGGTAAAAAAGAGAAGAAAGGAAAGAAGCAGTATCTCGTAATAATCGATCTTTTTCTTCGGGGAAAAGAACTTTATGAAGAGAAGAAGAACCAGGAGGAGAGAAAAACTCTTCGATTTCGGCGAAAGAAAAATGACGAAGACCACAACGAGCAGCCCGAAAAGAGCAAGATATTTCGAAGAAAGGGGATAACGCTTTCGGAGGTCCAGCGAGAAAGCGACGCCGAGAAGGATCAGAGAGGCAAGAAGAAAGAAAGGCACCTCGCTCGTCACCGCGAGAAGACTCAGAAGAGCACAGACATAAAAGGGCACAGAACTGAGACTCATCCTGGACTCTCTCATAGAAGCGCCAGCTCCCTGAGGATCTTCCTCTTATGGTAAATCCCCGCCCCGAATCCTATTCTCTCCTTCCCATCTACAAGAAGCCTCACCTTGTAACCGTTGTCTATGAAAGCGGAGACATAAGAAGCGGCCGTATCTATATCATTCTCCCCGCTCGAGCTGTCCACTTCAACGGTGACCTTGCCTGTTTCGAGGGCTGAGAACTGCTTAACGAGGAGCTTTCCGGAGCTGAAAATGCCGCGCCAGTAAATTCTTTTCGGATTGTCCCCCTTGCGGAACTCGCGTATGCCGATGAAATCCCCGCCCGTCCCCTCTTTTCCCTCGAAATCATGAGCCCCGGGGAAACCGCTTCCACCGGGGAATACTTCAACCCTTTTGACGGCCGGAAAAACAATGACGTCATTCTCGCACTCGAAGATCCTGAATCGCTCGAAAAGGCCGAAGGGATAACGACTTTTCACGGTCACTCTTTTTTTCATTACCTCTCCGCGTTTCTCAAAAAGGAAGGTGAGACGGACCGAACGATCGGCATACAGATCGAAAAAATCGCAGCTTTTGACCTTCTCATCGAGCTCCACCTTTATATCGAGATTTCTGACGAGGAAATCGGGAATCTCCCTGAAACGCAGGAGAAATTCAGCGGGTTTTCTCCTATAGATCTCCGGAGGCGGAATGAATTCTGCCTCTAACCTTCCCAATCCCCTCCAGGACAGAAGACTCGAGACGAGAAAAACCGACATCAAAGCCGAAAGAAGTATGTAAGCATGCCCATTCCCCGTATTGAGCGCGATCAGGAAAGTTATCAACAGGAAAAAGAGAAAAACCCAACCGGTTGCCGTAACGCGAATATCGGACTTCATGGTTCAAAGGGGAATTTCCGTCCTCTCCAGGATGTCGAGGACGGCCCTGACGGGGTCAAGGCCCTCGCCGGAGAGCCTGATCCTGTGTGTGACAACATAGGGAGCCACTTCCTTGATATCGTCGGGAACCACGTAGTCCCTTCCCTCTATGTAGGCCCATGCTTTGGCTGCCTTGAGAAGATGAAGCGCACCCCTGGTGCTAAGTCCCAGGCTGAAACGAGGGTCCCGGCGGGTCGCCTCAGCGATATCGAGTATATACTGAACTATGACCTCCTCGGCCCATACTTTTTCAACCTCGAGCTGCATTTTCTCTATCTCATCGGGAGAGGAAACTGGCTGAAGCCGATGGGCCTTCTCCCTCAGAGAGCCATCTTTCAGAACCTGAGCTTCAGCTTCCCTGGGAGGATAACTTATCACGATCTTCAGGAGGAAACGGTCAAGCTGAGAATCGGGAAGAGGAAATGTGCCATACAGGTCCAGGGGATTCTGAGTGGCGATCACGAGGAAGGGCTGAGGAAGGCGAAATGTCCTCCCCTCGATGGTTACCTGTCCCTCCCCCATGGCTTCCAGAAGGGCGCTCTGGGTCCTCGGAGTGGCCCTGTTTATCTCATCGGCCAGGACGATGTTGTTGAAAACAGGCCCCGGCTTGAAAGTAAACTCCCCCGTTTTGGGGTCATAGACCGAGAACCCCAGTATGTCAGCGGGAAGAAGGTCCGACGTGAACTGGGTACGCTGAAAGGATAGCCCGAGGCTTCTGGCGAGGGCGAGAGCCAGGGTGGTCTTGCCGACTCCGGGTACCCCCTCAAGAAGCAGGTGCCCTCTGGCAAGAAGCGCCGTCATCGCCAGTTTTAGCACCTTCTCCTCGCCTTTGACCACCGTGGAGACGTTTTCTATCACCTTCGAGAGCGGCCTTTTATTCATACAGTCTACCAGATAAGCGATAACGGCCTCAAATTCAACCCTGAAAGATATAAGCCCATTATTTCATGCACGATGGGGACACGAGAAACCTTGACCTCCCCCATCCTTTCTTTTAAAATCACCTCAATGAAAAAGCTCTGGGCTCCCTGGAGAATTGAATACATATTACACGTGGACTCCGAGGAGGAAGGCTGTATCTTCTGCAACAAACCCCGGGAAAAGAAGGACGAGGAAAACCTTATACTTTACAGGGGCAAAAACTGCTTCATCATCATGAACCTTTTTCCCTACAATACCGGACACATAATGATAGCTCCTTATTCCCACAAGGCCACCCTGGAGGAGCTGACCGAAGAGGAAATCCTTGATATGTTCATGCTTGCACAGAAGAGCCTCGCTATCCTGAGGGAAACCATGGAGCCTGATGGGTTCAACCTCGGGATAAATGTAGGGCGCGTTGCAGGTGCGGGATACGAGGGGCACGTACACCTGCACATCGTACCACGCTGGAATGGAGATACAAACTTCATGCCGGTTATAGCCGACGTAAAGGTGATACCGGAAGGGCTTAAATCCACCTATAAAAGGCTACTCCCCCATTTCTCCCGGATTCGCTCCGATTAAAGCCATGGACTCATCGGAGATCAGAGTCGGCCTTCTCGCGGGCGCCCGGGTCATAAAGCTAAAATCAAGTGAGGGGCTTCTTGTGCAAAGCCGCGACCGTTCGATCCGTTGCAGAAAGCTCGAAATACATTCAGACGACGTATTCCCCGTAAAACGCCTCTATAGGGTTTTCACCGATGATTTCGAGAGGCTCGAGGACGCTCTCGATGCAGCCCTGAAATCCGACGAATCGCCGATAAGGGGAGCTGTCGAGGTGGGAAGGGAGATCGAGCCCTATTCACGCTCAGGTTACCACAACACGGGTTTCTGGGCTTTTGCCGGAGAATTCGAGGGAGAAGAAGAGGCTCTGAGTTTCGCGAGGCACCTGGAGGAAAAGGGCAAAAGGCCCTGGATCAACAGCGAGCTCAGGGGGAATTCCCCCGGTAAAGTCGAGATCTCCACCGAAAAGGGCGAATTCGAGTTCGAGCTTCCCCTCAAGATCCTTCCCGCAGGCGATGGAGCAACGGTTCTCGATGTCCCCGTGGGAGAAGGTTTCCACTGGGAGCACAGGGAAAATCTCCCATACAGGGGGAGCTTTGAGGTCCTCGGGACTCCCGGCGGCGGCCTTTATCTGATAAACACGGTCTCCCTCGAAGACTACCTCAAGAGCGTCGTCTCATCGGAAATGGGCGAGGCGCCCCTGGAAGCATTGAAGGCCCAGGCCGTCGCCGCCAGGAACACCCTGCTCTCGACCCTCAAAAGACACCATTATTATGACCCTTTCGATATCTGCGCCACCGATCACTGTCAGGTTTACCTCGGAGTCAAGGGCGAAAATGCTATGAGCTCCAGGGCCGTTGAGGAGACTTGCGGGGAAATCCTTGTTCTCGACGGGAAGATCTGTGACACCCGCTTTGCCAAGGTCTGCGGAGGCATAACAGAGAATTTCGAGAACGTGTGGGGAGGCGAAGGACGGGATTACCTGATTTCTCACAGGGACAGCGATTCCGACGGGCTGGTCCTGCACAACGAGGAAGAGGTCAGGAATTTCATCGACGACCCCCCGCCTTCTTTTTGCTCCGACCACGAATTGTTCAGGTGGAAAGTCCGGGTAGATCGAAAAAAACTGGAATCGATTGTCAGGGAAAAAACGGGAACGGCATTGGAACTGGTCGCCATAGAGCCGGTGAAAAGAGGGGCTTCGGGGAGGATAACCGAGATAAAACTCATCGGAACGAAAAGGGAGCTCATCATCCGGGGGGAGCTCCGCATAAGAAAGGCCCTCTCGGAGAGCCACCTTTTTTCATCCCTGTTTTACGTGGTGAGGCTGGGAGAAAAGGACGGCCTGCCCGACGCCTATGAGTTCAGGGGGGGCGGGTTCGGCCACGGAGTCGGGATGTGTCAGATAGGAGCCATTGGCATGGCGAGGAAGGGCTATAATTACCGCGAGATCCTCGCCCACTACTATCCAGGAACTGAGCTCGTGAAGGTAGAATAGAGGTGCTCTTTTAAAACAAAAAGGAGGCACTATGAAACTGTCCGAAATCAAAAAATTAATAGAAAAATATGGACTGCCCGGTGAAAATCCCAAACCCGCACCGAGCTCCGAAAAAAGGTTTCCCGACGGAGCTCACTACAGGATGGAGGTCTCCGGGGTCGAAAGGCCTGAGGTCATCGGCGCCCTCCTCGATGAACGTGAGAAAAGGGGCGTCCCCATTCACAGACTGATCAGCACCGTCATGGGCTCGACCCTGCTGGACAAGGAGGAACTCAAGAGCTTCGCCAGAATGGCCCACGACGCCAGGGTGGAGGTAATATTGACTCCAGGGCCCAGATCCTCCTGGGACACAGGCAGACAGCTGGCCACTCCGGAAGGTGCGCTCTGCGGTCTCAGGTTCCGGGGAGTCGACAACGTGGTCCGCTATATAGGCGACGTGATGCGGGCAATTGATATCGGATTTCGAGGCTTTCTGGTATGGGATGAAGGAGTCCTATGGCTTCTCTCCAGAATGAGAGAGGACGGCATTATTCCCAAAGAGACCGTTTTCAAGGTGTCCATATTCGCCGGGCACGGCAATCCCTTCGGTGCCAAAGTCGTCGAGAACCTCGGTGCCAACACCATCAATCCGCTGGGCGACCTCTCCATCGAGATGTTCGCCGCCATCAGACAGGCCATCGACATCCCTATGGACGTGCATATCTTCCTTTTCGACTCCTGGGGTGGTTTCAACCGGTTCTGGGAGGCACCTGAACTGGCCAGAGTCGCTGCTCCCTGTTACTTCAAACTCGAGCCGGGTACCTCGATGGGGTTGTATAAACCGTGGGTATCCCCCGATTCCCTCGCTTTCCTCGCCCGCGAAAAGGTGAAATACGCGCAGATCATCAAGGAGATCATAGAGGAGAACAATCCGGAGCTGAAACTGTCTGAACAGGGCCCCGAGGATCTGGCCATACCGCAACCCTGAGGAGGAGAGAGATGGAAATCCCTTTTTCTGAGATGGCGAGGAGAGCTCGCCAGACCGAGATCATAAAGATTCTTGCCAAATCGTCGAAAATCCCAGATTTCATCTCCTTCGCCATAGGCATACCGGCGCCCGAGACAGTTCCCGTGGAAACCCTGAAAAAGATAGCCAACGAAATCCTCGAAAAAGAAGGACTCAGGGCACTCCAATACTCCGACACAAAAGGAAACATACAGGCGATACTGGTGGATTTCCTCGAGAAGGACAACATCAGGGCGAAGGAAGAGGAGATAGTGATTACAACCGGAGCCATACAGGGGACTTTTCTCGCGACGCTCGCACTCTGCGATCCGGATGACATAATCGTCTCGGAATTTCCAGTCTATCCCATCAACCTTCAGACCTTCAGGATGAACGTGAGGGAGATAATCCCGGTATCTATGGACTCGGAGGGAATGATCGTCGACGAACTCGTGGAGAAGGTGAACTCCCTGAGCAAAAAACCTAAATTCATATACACAATCCCCGATTTTCAGAATCCCAGCGGCATAACAATGAGCCTCGAGAGGAGAAAAAAGCTTGTGGAGTTCGCCCAGGAGAAAGGCATTTTTATCCTCGAGGACACCCCTTACCGGTACATGAGATATGAGGGAGAGAGGCTTCCCTCCCTGAAAGAGCTCGGTGGAGACATCGTGATCCACATCAACGGCTTTTCGAAGACCATCTCCACGGGACTGAGAGTGGGCTATGTCGTGGCGCCCCGGGAGCTGGCCGAGAAAATGGTTTCCATAAAACAGGGAGCCGACTTCTCCACTCCCCTCCTCAACCAGCTCATGGTCTCCTACTTCCTGGAGAAAGGACTCTGGGAAGAACAGATGGAGAGGATCAGGAGCATTCACACGTCGCGTCTACATGCGGTCCTCAAAGCGCTGAAAGAGCACTTTCCGGAGAACGTGACCTGGACCGAACCCAGAGGCGGCACCTTCATCTGGGTGACTCTTCCTCCGAAAACCGACATAAAGGAACTGCTCGATAGGGCACTGGAAAACAGGGTGGGATTCGTGCCCTCAAGTGACTTCTACCTCCCGGAGATAGAGAAAGATTATCCCCCGGCCATGAGACTTAATTTCCCTTATTACGGAGAGGAAAAAATCGACGAAGGCATAAAACGACTTGCAAAGGCCCTGAGGGAAACCTTGGGATGAAATTAGGGACGGTGAAATTTGACGGAGAGACCCGAGGAGCTTAAAATCTAAGAGGCATGAAGGTATCCCTTCTTGTACCCGCCTATAACGAGAGGGAAAACGTCGAGCCCCTCCTCCGGACTTTTTCCCGATTTATAAAGGAGCGCGACCTCGACTGGGAGCTCGTATTGATCGACGACGGCTCTACGGATGGCACCTACGAGACTGCTGAAAGGCTAAAATCCCGGTTTCCCTTTTTAAAGCTCCTCCGCCACAAGAGGAACTACGGGAAATCAGAGGCACTTCTTACGGGCGCTCGCGCCGCTTCGGGGGACGTGGTCGTCATTTACGACGCCGACATGCAATTCACGCTGGCCGATGCCCAGAGGTTGGTCGAGCTCCTGGAGAAAGAAAACCTCGACATAGTCGCGGGCCGCAAAAGGGGCAAATACGAGAAAAAATTCGTATCCACAATCTACAACACACTGTCACGCTGGCTCTTCAAGATACCGGTTCACGACATGAACGCGATGAAGGCCCTAAGGCGGGAGATCCTCCTGAAAATACCCATGCGAAAGGACTGGCACCGCTACATAATACCTCTTGCTCACGACATGGGATATCGCATAGGGGAAGCCGATGTGAAGTTATTGCCCCGAAAGTACGGCAAAAGCAAGTATTCCAATCCTTTCAGGATCTTCATCGGTTTCTTCGACCTGGTTGCGGTCAAATTTCAGCTGACCTTCATGAGGAAGCCCATGCTCTTCTTCGGGAGCCTGGGTCTGGGTTCTCTTTTCCTCGGGCTCGTCGTGGGATTGATCGCCCTGTATCTGCGCTATGTCAGAGGTATCGGGTATAGACCGCTGCTGTATCTCGTGATACTTTTCGTCCTGGCAGGACTTATTTTGTTCACAATGGGACTCCTGGGCGAATTAATCGCCGGTCTCTATGACAGGCTCGAAAAACTGGAAAAGGGAGGGCAAAAATGAACCTCCTCGTTATGGCGGTTTTTCTATTAACTCCGAGGGATTGTTATCCCGGAAAACTGGCCCGCACGCCTCCGCCCCCCGAGTTCGACACGACCCACGAATACGACGTGATAAAGTACTCGTTGGAGCTCTATCTCGATATAAATGGGGCACAGATCGAAAGGGGCATCGCGAAAATCACCCTTCTTCCCTCCGGGGTGCTGGATTCCCTCTATTTCCATTTTGCCGATCTCAGCGTCGACTCGGTCCTCCTCGGGGGCGTTCCCCTTCAATACGCACTCAGGGACACCGGCGATCAGCGAAAGCTCTGGATTCGCTTTTCGTCCCCCATAAACGACACTATCGAGACCAGGATCGTCTATCACGGATCACCTTCGACGGGCCTTTTCTTCGGCTCCATCACCTATGTGATGAACATACCGCCGCCATCCTGGAAACCGACAGGAGCAAGGCACTGGTTCCCCTGCTATGACGAGCCTTACGATAAGGCTTTTTCAGAGATAACATTACACCTTCCTCAGGGTATAAGGGCTGTCGCAAACGGAGCCCTCGTTTCCTGCGACACGAGCGGCCAGGAATGGGTCTTCGATTGGGAGGAGAACTACCCCATTGCCACCTATCTCGTCTCCTTTGCGGCCGCTGACTACACCGTGATCCACGACACCCTCTATTACCAGGGACATGTAATGCCCATCCTTAATTATGTTCCTCACTCGGATTCCGCCCTTGCTGCGGAGGATTGGAGCAACCTGCCGGAAATACTCTCCTTCTTTTCGGACCTCTTTGGCACTTATCCCTTCATCGAGGAGAAATACGGAATGGCGAAGCTTCCCTATATGGGATGGGCCATGGAAAACCAGACCAACACCTTCTGGGCGATAACGACTCCCGGCAACCACCACTTTGAGGCCACCGTCGCCCACGAGGCCTCACATCAGTGGTGGGGAGACATGATCTCGCCAGCTCACTGGAAGGACATCTGGCTCAATGAAGGTTTCGCCACGTACTGCGAGGCGCTATACATGGATCACTGGTCCGGGGGTGTGTCCTACGAGAACTATATGGTGGAACTCATGTATTACTATCTGTCTCACGAAAACGACCCGATGGGCTATCCCATACCGATATATGATCCCCCCGATCTCTGGAATGCCACGACCTATGAAAAGGGTGCCTGTGTTCTCCACATGCTGCGCATGATCATTGGCGACAGCACCTTCTTCGAACTTCTCAGAGCCTACGCCGACAGTTTCAGATATGGAAACGCCGAAACCTCCGATTTCACATCCCTCGCGGAAAGTGTCTCGGGAATGGACCTGAACTGGTTCTTCGACGAGTGGCTCTATCATCCCGGCCATCCCTTTTACAGGGTCCACTGGTTTAAGGAGGGAGTCGCTCCCTGCACCCTTTCCATTCAGATCGAACAGGTTCAGAGCCACAATTACGGAGTGCCAACATACAAGATGCCGATCGAGTTCCTGGCAAAGTCGGGGAATCAGGAATTCCAGTTCACCCTCTGGGATAGCCTGGACTATCAGGAATTTACCGTGGAAGTCCCTTTCTCCCCCGACAGCCTGAAGATGGATCCCCACCATAAGGTGCTCTGCCAGTATATCGTCACATCGGTCGGGGAAGATCAATTGTCGTCAGCCGAATTGCCCAGGGTGAAGTGCAACGCCGGGGGCGAGCTCGTCCTCGAGCTCCCGCTTTCCTGCCGTCACAATGGCATTCTGAAATTATTCAACACATCGGGCGCGCTCCTGTGGAGACATGATTTCAGAGGGGCAAAGCGCATCAGATTCAGGCCTCATGAGGAAATTCCATCGGGTCTGTATCTGTACGAGGTAGATCTCGGTAGGAAAGCATTTACCGGCAAATTTATCTATCTGAAATGAGGATCACCGAGATAAAGTTCCCCCGCATGATCGCGGGGCCGGGTTCCATCGGCAGGCTCGGTGCCGAGGCTAGCAAAATAGGCAGGTCAGCCCTGCTTGTGACAGGCAAAAAATGGCTTCGGGAGTCAGGGCTTCTCGAGAAAATCGCATCTGACTTGCGGGACAACGATGTCAATATCCACATCTTCGAGGGCACCGAGCCAAATCCCAAGTATGACTTCATAGACAGGGGAGGAAGAGAAGCGAGGGATAAGGGCTGCGACCTTGTAATCGGAGTCGGTGGGGGCAGCGTCATGGATGCCTCCAAAGGAATCGCACTGGTGGCGGCCCAGGGAGGAAGCATCTGGGACTACGTCCATTACGGGACTGATACATCGAAAAAACCCGAGAGGGCCCTGAAGATCATCCTGGCCCCGACCACCGCCGCGACGAGCTCCGAATCCAACAGTTCTCTCGTCGTGAGCAATCCCGAGAAGAGACAAAAAATGCCTGTTTTCGGGCCTCCCCTCCTGCCGACCCTCTCCATAGTTGATCCTGAGCTCACGCTCTCTCTCACATCAGAGCTCACCGCACTGGGAGTTGTGGACATCCTCTGCCATGTCATCGAGCCATACCTGACTTCCCGTGAGCCTCAATTCCTCTCCGATCGGATCGCAACCTCCCTGATAGAAACGGCTCTGATCTATTCGACCGTCGCCATGAAAAAACCCGATGACATCTACGCCAGGACCCAGCTCTCCTACGCAGCCAGCCTTGCCCTTTCTCCCTTTCCACGAGCCATGAGGAAAGGAGGACTCCGCCTTCACTGGATAGAACATGTCCTTTCAGGGTATTATGACTCCATTCCCCATGCGAGAGGCCTCTCTCTCCTCCTGATCCCCTGGCTAAGGCGCAACATGGAGCCCTTCAGGCGAAGGCTGGAAAATTTATCCGACGCTATCTTCGGCAGGGCGGATGCCGAATTTTTCGTGGAAAAACTGGAAGAATGGCTTAACTCATCGGGGCTGACAGGCCGACTGAGAGACTTCGGCGTCAAGGAAAGCGAACTGGAATCCATGGCTTCCGATGTGGAGAGACTATATGGATGGGGAGGCGGCGATAGGACTGAAGCAATAGAAGTTCTCAGAAAAGCCTACTGATGGGAGATGTGAAAATTTTCTATTCTTCTCTGCCTCAGGGTGTTAGAGGGGAGAAGCTTGACTGTTTTTGAGAGAAAAGTTATATTGATAACGGATGGCTGATTTCAGGCTCTACATCGAAAAGGATCCCTCCTCTTTCTGGAGCCTGAAGGACGATTGGACGTCCTTCCTGAATGAAATCCCCGGCGCGAATCCTTTCCTCACTCCTCACTGGATAGGAATTTCTTACGAATTTTTCTCCAGCGATCGCGAGCTCTTCCTCGTGGTCGTGAGGGACCAGATGGACCGCTTCACAGGTGCCGTGCCCTGGGCCCTCCGAAAGGTCGATGACCACGTGGAAATCGAGCATGCCGTTCCTGAAGATGTCTGCCTTTATCTGGACTTTCCCATCGATCAGCGTTTTCGCTCTGAAGTCCTGAAAGGGTCGCTCGAACTGGTTGGAAGGGAGTACCCGGGGGCCAGGTTATCCATCAGGTTCCCCTATATCAGGGAGGACTCTCCGAGCCTCTGGTCACTCCAGAAGCTCCTGGACGAGAGAGGGATCGAAAGCGAAAAAATCGAGGCAGGCAAGCTTTACTACATGGACCTTCCTGAAAACTACGAGGACTTTCTCTTCTCCCTCAAGAAACGCGAGAGAACACAACTTCAGAAAACCGAAAAAAGGGCCCGGAGAATCGCGGATCTCAACGAGCTCGAGATGCGCTCTCCTGAGGAGATAAACAGGGGACTCGACGTCTTCATGAGGCTTTATCGCCTTCAGAAGGAAGACTCAGGCGATACCCTCACTCCTGGTTACGAGGCTTTCCTTCGCGAGATCTTCCTGGTCTTTTCCCAGCAATCCTGGGCTGCCCTATATATCCTCAACGCCGACGGCTGGAACGTCGGCGCTCTCCTGGCACTCGAATTCCGCGGCAAGGCTTTTGTTTTCGCAGGCGCAGAGGATCCACAGGCGAAGGAGATCGCTCCACTTGCCCTGCTCATGAACGGTCTGATAAAAAGCTCGATTTCAAGGGGAATCAGAAGAATAGAGATCCTTCAGGACAGCTTACCGACCGAGCACTATCCTCTGAAACAGGTGCGTTACTACATTTTTAAAGCAGAAGAGAGACCCGTTCCCTCTCCCCGCGGGGAGAGGGAACGGGTCTCTCGTTAAATCGCTTTTCTTTCTACCTTACTATAAGGAGCTTGCCTGTCTTCGTGAATGTACCTGCATTGAGGCGCAGGAAATAAATTCCGCTATTGAGATTCCCCACATCTATCGGTATCACGTGCTCGCCAGCCTCCAGGTTGCCGGAATAAAGAGGTAAAAGGAGACGGCCAGAGGCATCGTATATGTTCACCTCGACCCGTGACGAATTTCTGAGAGAAAAGCGCAGGCTTCCCTTCTGTGTCAGGGGGTTGGGTATCAGGGTAAAGGCGACTCCGGGAGAGAGAAGGTCGGACTCCTCTACCCCCACGCAATTCATGTCGAGAGCGAGGATGCAACCATCCGACGTGGCTACATAACCGTAATAGCTGGAAAAGCCGAAACCGGTTATGGTGGGATCTACATTGATATGGCCCACCTCAGCGGGCGATGACGGATCGGAAACATCAAAGACGCGAAATCCTGCCTGATCGCTGAGTACAAAGAGATAATTGCCCTTTATCTTAACCCTCTTGACCATACCTGGTACATCGATCGCCGTCACCTCCTGGGGCGATGCGGGATCACTGACGTCGGCTATGAAGACGCCGCCGTTTCCGTCGGCGATAAAGGCGTAATTGCCCGACACCACCACATCGTAAGGGGCACCGTTTGTGGCGATGGACCCGAGTTCCTGTATGTTATTTATATCGGAAAGATCGAGGATATGAAGACCTGTGGAAAGAGAGGTGACATAGGCTTTGTTTCCGACAACATCCACAGCAAAGGCGGCGGTGAGATCGGGATACTGAGAGACCTCCGTTGGCGAAGCCGGATTAGAGACATCCACAACCCTCAGTTTCTGAAGCCTCGCGGCGAGGATAGCGTAATTACCGTAAAGGTCCACTGTGAGAACCTGATCGCCAGGAGAATAGTGGCCAACCTCCTGAGGATTTTCCGGATCAGAGAAATCAACCATCCTCAGGCCGTAGGTCTTACTGGCAATGTAAGCCATATTATCCCGGACCATGATGAAATTATCGGCATCCCCCGATTCAGAAAACCCGAGAACGCTGAGATCGGAATTATCAGAAACATCTATGACCGTGAGGCCATCGGTTCCCGCGGCGAGGAGAAGGTCTCCGGTCCTTTCGATATCATAGATGGGATAGCCGATGGACAGGAAGGACAAAGGCGTCACATGGGACGTATCCGACAGTGAAGTAATTATAAGATTATCCTCGGAGGCGTCGGCAGCGAGAAGCTGACCCGAAGAGTTATAGAGCTCTATTTTGACCCTCCCATCGGAGGTAGCCGCTTCCACGGCGAAACTGAATGTCTCGTCGGGCAGCACATGATTGCCCACAAGGGTCCATGACTGGGCGTTATCTCCGCTGAAATAAACATTAACGTAGTCCCCGGCAGTACCGGTTAGAGTCCAGCTCACCACGAAAGGAAGAGAGGTATAGAGCGGAGTTCCACCGTGGGGAAAATCGAGGAAGATATTGTTCGAGTCCGCGCCTCCCGGCACGAGGGTGACGACCCTGCTTTCATAATTGGTATTGGGAGACAGATCCCAGTCCCATTCTCCGTAATCCCACGTGTTGTGGACCTTGACGTAATAATTCGATCCATCAGTCGAGTAGCCCACAGCAGCGACAGAATGGTTTATATACTCTCCGCCATAAAGATAGTTCAAAACAGCCCAGTGTGTGGGCCTGCCGTTGTCAATCTCACTAACTATCCAGCCCCAGTTCCAGTTATTACCCTGATACCCGGCGGGGGAAACCTGTGCCCCGAAGATATATCCGTTGATTGTGTTCGCCACATAGGTATGGCCGTAAGGGATATTGTATATGGTGGTTCCGCCTGTGATGGTATCGGTGAACATCCCCAGGGCGAGCTCAAGCTGAACGTTGGGCACGTTTTCTACGAGTTCGTTGCTCGCCACATCCCAGTGATCGAAGTAATAATCTACGAGCCTTCCATAGCCTCTGGAATCCCAATAACCCATGAGCATGGCTGAAGTCGTAGGGGAGCAGCCGTAACTCCAGATGTAAAACGGAACTCCGGAGACATACCCGCTGTCCATCGATTTGAGCAGTTCTCCGGCATCGGTTTTCTCCACCGCTTCCCATTTTTTCCTCATCAGGGCAGCGAACTCCGAAAGACCCTTCTCGCTGGGACTGAATTCCTGCAGTTTCTCTGCGGGATAAACCTTGAGAGAGAAAGGATCCACTATGACGCTTCGGCCGCTCTTTCCCCTGAACTCATACCACTTGTCGGGAGGCCCCACATAATATATTCTCATCAGCAGGACTTCCTCTCCCAGATATTCCTCTGCTTTTCTCAGAGCCTTTTTGCCGACAGTATAATACCTTGGAAGCAGAGCGCCTCTCTCTATAACGGGCGGACGGCTATACCTCGCCCCGACGACAATGCTTCCATATCTTTTATACCCGAAATAAGACGAAAGGGCTCTGTTTAAAAGATCCCGATCACCTTTTGCTCTCGCCCGTTCGATGAGCAACTCCGCTTCAGTCCTTTCCCTCTCTATCTCACTTACAGGAGGGAAAACGGAGCTGCCTATCTTAAAGGTAAACAGATAGGCCACGACATTCCCATCAAAGTCCACATAGGGTATCACGGGACCATAGGACTCTGTGTTCCACAGAGCACGGGCCTCTTCCACAGCCACTTTTTCGACCAGGGAAAAAGGAACCGCATCCTTCACGCCTTTCGTGTTAGCCCCGGGAATTCCTATGTACCACAGTAGATTCAAATATAGCAGGCCTTTCAAAAACATCATGCTAAACCTCCCTTGTGGATATTTTTCTGAATTTCGCGCTTTTTAAAAATAAAGGTAACACGGGATTTATGCAACCCCTTCAAAAGGCCCAACAGCGCTTAGACTTAAAACGGGTTGAAATGGGGAAGCAGAAGCAGTATATACCAATTCATGTTTTTCGCCTTCGCTTTCGCGCTGGGCCTCGCTTTCGGAAGTTTCCTGAATGTGTGTATATACAGGATTCCGAGGGGAATGTCCATCGTCTATCCTCCATCCCATTGTCCTTCATGCGGACACAGGTTAAGTCCCCTCGACAACATTCCCCTTCTATCTTACCTGTTGCTCAGGGGCAAGTGCAGATACTGCGGTGCCAGGATCTCACCGCGATATCCACTTGTAGAACTCCTCACGGGCTTCCTCCTCCTGTTCCTCTACGCTAAAATTGGGCTGAAGCTGGATTTTCTGTTTTATCTTCCTCTCGTGGCCTGTCTCGTAGCCCTCTCTTTTATAGACATCGACACGGGGAGACTTCCCGACAGCCTCACACTCCCCCTAACAGCCATTGGGCTCGCCCTTTCCTTTCTTCCCGGCGCTATTTCCCCTCCTGCCTCCGTCCTCGGCATAATCTCAGGACTCCTGACGATGTACCTGGTGGCGATTCTGGGGAAGGCCCTTTTTAAAAAGGAAGCCCTGGGTGGAGGAGATATAAAGCTTATGATGGCCGTGGGAGCCTTCCTCGGAGTGGGAGGGGTTTTCTTCTCCCTTTTCTCCGGCTCTATCCTGGGGAGCATCGTCGGAATCGGCGTTATGGCGAAGAAAAAGGAGAACATAATACCTTTCGGTCCTTTTCTCTCTGCAGGAGCTCTGCTCTACCTCTTCGCGGGAAAATTCACCCTGAGCTTACTCGGCTTTTGATCTCCCCTGGATTCCCGATACCTTCAGAATTGACCCGTGCAAAGGATAATACTTGACAACACAGTCATTGCAAAATATCATAACTAAAACGAATGGGGACAAAAAGATGAGGGCTCGTGTCGAAAAAGATGCCCTGAAGTACCTTGCTCTCGGGGATTACGACAGGGCGATCGAGGAATACAAGAAGATCATAAGAGAGGGGATAGAGAATCCTGAGATCTTCAATTCCCTTGGCGATGCATATCTAAGGAAGGGAGACGTCCCCAATGCCCTCAGCAATTACTGGAAAGCCCTTGAAAAATTTGAGGCCGATGGCCTTCCCGAAAACGCCTATGCCCTCGCCAAGAAGATCGGGCGCTATGAGAATTCAAAAAGAGTCTACATCAAACTGGCGGAGCTATCGTCACTTCTGGGCTACCACGATGAGGCCGTCGATTATCTCAACAGATGCCTCGATATGGGGCTTGGCCGGGACGAAATAGACAGGGTCATGAACAGTTTCAAGAAAGTAGCATCGGAGATCTCAAAGGACATGATAAACGAGCCCCGCTTCGAGAGGCTTTTCCTCCGGCTACAGGAAATAGTTGAAGGATTCGGGGATCTCAGCCTGGCCCACGGTATAGGGTCTGAAGTACTTGAAGAAAAAACTCTTGACCAGATACAGGAAGAAGAAAAGAAAAAAACCGAAGAGAAGAAAAAAGCAAAAGAAGAAGCCAGGAAAAGAACACCACGGCCCGTCCAGAGGAAAGAGGAAGCTCCTCAAAAAGCCCCAGATAAGGAAATCAACACGAAGTCCAGAGCCCATCTGATCTCCCTTCTTATGAGCATAAAAGAAAATCTCGGCGCCTCCGACAGCCAGGGCTTCGAGGAGCTTCTTGAGGAAGGAAAAGAACTTTTCGACATGGGTCTTCACGAAGCGGCCATATCGAGCTTTCAAAAGGCCCTTTCCATCAAAGAAACTCCGGCCGCTTATGCTCTTCTGGGCAGAGCTTTCCTCGAAAGAGGCGAAGCGGAACTGGCGCTGATGGCCTTCGAAAGAGGCCTGGGACTCGCAAAGGATGTGAATGACCAGGTCGTGCTCAATTACTGGAAGGGCCTCGCCCACGAGAAGCGGGGCGAAGTCAAGGAATCCCTGGAAGCTCTTAGAAGGGCCTATTTGCTCGACAGGGATTTCGGAGAAATCAGGGAAAAAATGGAAGAGATCTCCGGGAAACAGAGGAGAAGAAGCTGAAATGACAAAGACCGCTGAAAAATACAAAAACCTGAGCCAATTGCTCCTCGAGGAGGGCTATCTAAAGAGAGCTGACTACGAAAAGGCCCTGAAACGCCAATGGGAAAAAGGAGGTTCACTGGAGGAGAACCTGGTGGACCTGGGATTCCTCTCCGAGGACGACCTGATTAAACTTCTGGTAAAACATTTCGGCGTCCATTACCTCGATCTCTCCAGGCTCGAGATAGATCCCGAAGCTGTCTTTCACATTCCTCTCAGAGTCGCTCTCGCCCACAAGGCGATCGCCGTCAGGAAGAGCAAAAACTCCCTCGCCGTTGCCATGGCCAATCCCCTCGATGCCACAGCTCTGGCAGAAATAAAGAAAGTAACCGACCTTCGAATTTATCCCTTTGTGAGCCGGATCTCAGATATCGAAAAAGCGATTTCCACCATCTATTCCGAAACCCTGGGCAAAAGGCCATCCGGGGACCATGAGCTCCCCTTCAGGATATCCAGGGATGAGGGAATGAATTTCGGCGGCTTCATTGAAGACGAGACCAACTCCCTCGTCCTCTCAATGGCGAAAAGCTTCATCGAGGGAAAAGACGTCAAGTATCTGGCTATAGTCGGCGAGCCTGGAACGGGGAAAACCCACATCCTGCAGGCTATAGCCGGTGCTCTAAAAGAAAAAAACGAGCCCTTTGAATATCTCAGTGTCCCCATCCTCGCCCTCACGGCGGAGAGCCAGAGGAGCAACATGATAGCTCTTCTCGAGGCTCTCGAGGGGAAAACCCTGCTCCTCGACGATTTTGAAGCCGTCGGGGATAGCAGGCCATCTCAGTCTTTCATGTCCCTCCTGCTCGACAGGGCTTCGAGGGACGGGATAAAGGTAGTCCTGGCCACTTCAAAACCTCCCAAGAACATAGAATCCCTCGATCCCTCGCTCAGGGCGAGGGTCTCGGGCTTTGTGGTGGCCCAGCTGGGCTCCCCGAGCGCTGATCTCAAGAAAAAGCTCCTCAGGAGACTGCTCGGAAAGAACAAACCTGGAGACGACATCGAAGATCTCATAGCTCGTAATACGTCGTCAAACCTGCGGGAGATTTTCGCTATAGCCCAACAGCTTAAGGCGCTCTCCAGAAACGGCGAAGTCGAGATTACTCTCGGTCTTGTAGAACAAATACTCAGTAATTTTCGTTAAAAGGGGGAATAGATGACCTTAGACCTGTTTAAAAAGGGAAAAGGGAGTCCGGGAAAGGGGAAAACTTTTCTCGGACTCGACATAGGAAGTCGATTTCTAAAACTGGTAGAGGTAAAGAGGGAATCGAGGGGCTATAGACTCCTCTGCTACGGAGTGGAAGAGCTTCCACCCGAGGCAATAGTCGGCAAGGAGATAATGGACCGACAGGTCGTCATCGACAAGCTCAACGAACTCCGGGAAAGATGCGCTCCCACATCGAACAGGGTAGTGATAAATATCGCCGGCAGAGGAGTCATCGTCAAAAAGATAACCATGCCCCTGGTCAGCGACAAGGAGATCCACGAGTCAGTACAGTGGCAGCTCCGCGAAAACATTCCCTTCGACCTCTCCGATGTAAGCTGGGACTATAAAGTCCTGCGAAAAGACGAAGTCACCGAGGAGATGGAAATCCTCCTGGTTGCGGCCAAAAACGACGCTGTCTACAACCTGCTGGACATAGTGCGCAGTTCGGGGTTCAAGCCGGTAGTTATAGACCTCGACCCGATGGCCCTCCTGAATCTCCTCGCCGCCATCGACTACATCAACGAAGAGGAGCGCTATGCGGTGATCAACGTGGGATACGAGAGCACAAGTGTGCTTCTGGTGTCCGGTGGAACCTATGCAGCCAACAGAGAGATTCCGATCGCTTCCAAGGTATACATCGAAGCTCTCATGAGATTCATGGACCTCACCAGTGAAAAAGCCAGTTCGGTTTTGCTCGGAGATGAGGAAAATGGCTTTGACCCCGAAGATGTCAAAAGGATCGCCGAGTCGATCCACGAGAAAATGGCCGAACACCTGGAGAGGCTCTTCCCGGTTTTCAGGCCCGAATCCAGCAACGGAAATCACCTCGACAGGATTTACCTCTCTGGCGGCGGCGCCACCATAGTTAACCTTCGGGAATTTCTATCTAAACGCTACAACAAGCCTGTCGAGATAGTGGATCCTCTATCCAGGTTCAAAGTCGACGATGGGGTAATCTCGGAAGAGGACCAGAGCAAGCTATCTCCCCTCTTCTCCACCGCCCTCGGCCTGGCCCTTCGGAAGGCAGGAAAACCGCGAATCGCCATAAACCTTTTGCCCTTCGAGGAAAGGGAACTCGAAAAACCGCCCTTCATGACGGTACCGGAGGCCGTCCTGACCGTGATTCCACCGCTGCTCGTGGCCGCTTTCGTCGTGGGAACTTCCATCAAGGTATCTTCCCAGACCAGAAAGCTGAAAGCCCGTCTTGTTGAGGTCAAGGCAGAACAGGAAATCTACAGGAAAAAAGTCGGCGAACTGAAGGTCGTCGAGACAAAAAGAAACGAGATCAAGCAAAGGATTCAGCTTCTCGGGCAGCTCGCTGAAGGCCGATACGTGCCCGTGAAGGTTCTCAACGAACTGAACAGAATTCTCCCCGACGGGGTGTGGCTCACGCAGATCGCCGTCGAGGAAGAGATGATGTCGGGCTCCCAGCGATTGAGGATCAAGGGAGCCGCTCTTTCCTTCTTCGACCTGACTGATTTACTGGACATCCTGACGAAATCCAGGGCATTTGGAAACGTCGACCTCGTCCAATCTTCCAAGGAAGAGAAAGAAGGCCAATCCGTGATCAACTTTGAACTCGTCGTCGTTACAAATCCCGAGCTTAAAAGGAGGTAAAAGATGAAAACCAGATTCTATTTGGGGTTGTTGGCTTCGCTCATCATCGCCCTCCTGGTAGGGGGCTGCCAACAGAGCGAAGATAATCCTGTAAACACGGTGGTCAGAGGGTATGTCTACACCGATAGTACCTTTACCGAGCCAGTGGAGAGCGTCTACGTCATCGTGAGGGTAGACGATGCGAGCCTCGTTCCCGACTACACCTCTTATACCGATTCGACTGGCAAATACGATATCGCCTTCTACCTCGGACACACCTTCGAGTGCTCTTTTTCCTATAAGTATTACGCCAAAGTGAACTTGATCTTCACCTACGAGGGCAAAACCTATATGACTCCCGACTATTACCTGGAGCTCGGAGAGGAATACGACCTTCCACCTGTACATCTGGGCCTGTTTGCTTCACCATAGGAGAGAATATGGATTTTAAAAAGGCGTCGTTCAGGAATACGTTTCTCGTCGTTCTGATCCTGTCAGTGGTCCTGGCTTTCTTCTATAACAGCATGGTATACAGTTCCAAGAAGAAGAACCTCACCAAACTCAAAACTGAGCTGAAAGAAGCACAGGCAAATCTTGATGTGCTGAAAGCCAGGGCCATGAATATAGACAGGGTAAAAGCCGAACTCGATTCACTCACGCGGATGTGGAATGTGCTCAAGAAATACCTTCCAACCGAACAGGATCTGCCGGAGTGGCTCAGGGAGATAGCCGATGCGGGCAGGCGTTCGGGCATAGATTTCCTCCTCTTCAAACCTCAACAGCCGGTGAGTCACGAGCTTTACACAGAGTATCCAGCGGAAATCCGCGTCAGATCGGGTTATCACGAACTCGGCACCTTCTTGAGCTTTCTGGTCAACCTTCCGAGGCTCACGAAAATAAGTCACCTCAGCATGAATTCTTTCAAGAATCCCAAAGTGCCCGCCCAGACGATGGAGGTGAGCTTCACGGCCTCCACCTTTATCTATACGCCCAAACCGGCTCAAGCTGAGGAGGAGAAAAAATGAGAAACAAATCGAAAGTGATGCTTCTGACCGTGTTATTGGTCCCTCTCTTTCTCTCTGCGGAGCCCTTCCTGAACGTGAAGGAGATCAAATTCGAGCGAACAGGCGAGATAAGAGAGGTCCTCATAATCGGTTCCGCCCCGATCACCCGTTACAGGGATACTCTGAAGGCCGATGAGAAAATCCTGACCATCGACATCGACAGCGCCCTGTACAAGGCTTCCTTCAGAAACCTGAAAATCAATGACGATTGCGTCGCCTCCATTTCGGGCGCTCAGTTCAAAGTAACCCCCGCCCCCACGGTGAGAATCAACATAAAGTTCAAAACTAACGTGGAATATGCACTGCTGCCCAAAACCGATACACTCACCATTATAGTGGAGAAGGCAAAGGAGACTATAAGAATAAGTCCGGTGCTCGGCACCTTCTTTTTCTACAACAGTTACGGCAGAAGGGATCCCTTCGAGCCCCTGCTCTCGCAGGAAAAGAGCGATACTCTTCTAAACGTGGGAAGCGCCATGCTCGTCGGAATCATCCATCAGGGAGATACCAGCCTTGCCCTCCTCAAAGACGTCAATGGTATGGGTTTCGTCCTCAAGAAAGGGGACAGGGTGCGGGGCGGATCTGTTCTCGACATAAAGGACAACGAAGTAGTGTTTCTTTTGAGCGATTACGGATTTAACCGAAAGGTTATCCTGAAATTAGAAAAAGACCAATCGTTGGAAGGGAGGTCGCAATGAAGGCTATGATCGTTAAGAGCTTCATTTTGATGGCCCTTATAGGTTCGGGGCTGTACAGCCAGGAAATCCATGGAGAGCGTCTCGTCTCCATGGATTTCGAGAACGCAGACATAAGGACTGTATTGAGGGCTTTCGCCGATATCGGCGGCGTGAACATCATCGCCACAAAAGGCGTTCAGGGCACAGTAACCCTCAAGTTAAGGAATCTCCCGTGGAAACAGGCTCTAAAAGCAGTGCTTGAGATCAACGGGTTCTCCATGATCGAAGAGGACAACATCATAAAGGTGATGACGGCGGCGGAGATGGAGGACAGCAAAAAGGCGATGAAACTCGAAACGCGGATTTTCAACGTCAAGTTTGCCAAAGCCGACAAGCTGGAAGGGGTCATTTCCGGCATGCTTTCTTCTCGGGGATCGATAAAGGTGGAATCCAGAACTAACTCCCTTATCGTGACAGATATCCCCATGGTGATGTCGAGGATCGAGGACATCCTCGCCCGTGTCGATAACCCCACGCCTCAGGTCCTGGTCAAAGCAAAGCTCGTCGAAGTAAATTACGGGGCCCTGCGGGAGCTGGGTGTCGTATGGAGAGCGGGAAATATGGAGGATGTCAGGACATCCACCCATTCGGGCGCCGAGCTCTCCGTTCCACCGCCCGCGTCGAATGCCGCCTTTTACTTCGGCAAACTTCTATCTCAGGCCCAGCTTGACCTCGTTATCTCCACACTCGAAGACGAGAACAAGGCCAATGTCCTCTCTGAACCCAGCATACTGGTGGCAGATAATCAGGAAGCCATGATCCTGTCAGGCAAGAAGATACCCATAGTAACGAGAGATTTCGCCGGAAACCAGATCATTCAGTTCTTCGATGTGGCCCTCAAACTGACGGTCACGCCGCACATAAGTCCCGACGGCAAGATCGTAATGGACCTTCACCCAGTGATAAGCGATATAGCAGGCGAAGCCCCCGGAGCAGTCGGACCGGTGATCTCTTCTCAGGAGGCACAGACGAAGCTGACCGTGAACAACGGCGAAACTGTTGTGATCGGAGGCATAATCAAGACCCAGTCCCAGGATGTGAAGAAAGGTGTTCCCCTTCTTTCCAGCATCCCGATCATCGGCAACCTGTTCAAGTATACAAAGCACGAGGTGAACAAAACGGAGCTCATGATTTTTGTCACGCCACAAATAGTGGAGACAACGGCTTCGGAGTGAAAAACTGATAAGAAAACTCGCAGCCTTTCGCTTTACGCCCTTTCGGGGATCTTGTGTTGACAACCCCTCTTCTTGTACATATTTTAAAGATAAAAAGAGGGGTGAAAAAGTGAGAAAGGCCGAATTCGGCTTCACTCTCATAGAGATTCTCATTATTGTAGCGCTGATAGCTATAATAGCGGGTCTGAGTTATCCGAGCCTGAAGGGAACCGTTCGGCGAGCTGCTCTCAACCGCTCGCAGGATGCCGTTTTCTCCGCGCTGGAATATGCGAGGATAAAGGCTATGGAAACCGGAAACGATTGGGTCGTCATTTTTTTCCCCTCCGACTCTTCCTATACGGTGTTTAGCGATAACGGAATAACGTCACCGGGTCCCGACGGAGTTCTTTTCACCGACGATGACATAATAACCCCCTCTTATAGAAACAACGGGACGCTCGATGGCAGCGCCATCGGTGAAACTTCTACTCAAAGAAAATACTGGCTCGATAAAGGCGTCTATTACGGTTCATCGCCCGATGTCGACAAACTCGCTTGTTCCAATCAGAGCGGCACACCCCCTTCCGACGGCATCAGTTTTGATAACAATCGAGCGAGATTCAACTTATGGGGTATCCTCCGCGGGAATGACGGTGCAGTATACCTTACAGAGGGCAAAAATACCAGGGCCGTATCTGTCCGAGCGGCCACCGGGAGGATCAAGGCATGTCTCTGGCGGGGAACGATATGGCAATAAACGACAGGGGATTTTCTCTCATCGAGGTGATGGTGGCACTCGCCATCCTGGCCATCGGTCTCCTCGGCCTCTTGAACCTCAGCTTTTATGCTATCAGGGCGAATAAACAGAACAAAGAGATAGTCTGGGCGCGCCTCCTCGCTGAGCAGACAGCCCAGGACCTCCAGCTTGCAGATTACGATGATGCTCTGCTTCAGGACGACGGCGACACCACTGACCTCGACGACTCATCTAACCCCGATCACAGCTCGATACTCGTCGGGATCGACGATGACGGGGATGGAAGAACTGACGAGGAAATCGCTGATGGCCTTGACAACGACGGAGACGCCCTGATCGACGAAGACCTGCGTAACTACAGCATCGTCTGGAATGTGGCCGATAACGTCCCGGCGGATCAGATGAAAACGATAAGGGTCATAGCGATCTGGACGAAAAATAATTACCGGCATACCGTTAAAGTGGACCTGGTAAGGGGGAGATACAAATGGTAAGGAACGAAAGGGGAATTTCCCTCATCGAGCTGCTGGTTGCAGTGGCCATCACTTCGGTGATTCTGATCGGCGCTCTGTACGTTTTTCTAACTCAGATGCGCCACTCCCACACTGAGAGAAAGATCGCCCAGGCCCGTTCCGAAGTGCAAGTGGGCGAAAACCTGATGAAAAGGGACATCCTCCTCGCCGGCTACGGCCTGCCCAACAACCTCAGGGCCATAATCGCGGGTAATTCCTCATCCTCGCACGACTCCGTGACTTTCATCGGCAATGCCTTCGATGCATCCACAGGTTACGGCAAGTGGACCTTTGTGATGGAGAGGGCGCAATTCTCCCATACGGTGAAAGTCCGAAGGTGGAATCAGGACAACATAAGTGTGGGCGACAACCTCATTTTTCTCAACGACGACAAGACCCTGATAGACGGCCCAGCACAGGTCACAAATCTCGTCGAAACTGTGGGACAGGATCTGGATGGCGACGGAAGTCCCGACCCCGCCTATGACGTCACATTGAACAGTTCGGTATCGGTGGCCAGAGGAAGCTTTGCTTACGTGATACCTGTCGGAGGAACGCCCGCCGTGGTAACCTATACCCTGGACAGCCTGGTCTTAAAGCGAAACGGTGTTCCTTTCCTCGAGCCTGTAGAGGACTTTCAGCTCGCTTACGGGCTCGATACTAATGAGGACGGAAGGGTCGATCTATGGACAAACGACGTCAACAGCTACAATTATGGGACGCTCAGGAAACAGCTCAAGCTCGTGCGTTTTAACATACTCCTCCGAACAGGGAAATATGATCCACGTTATGTCTACCCCCACGACCAGATAACGCTGGAGGACCGCACCATAGACGTCGATTCCTTAGGGAGACATTATAGAAGGGCCGTTTTAAGAACCCTTGCCATACCGAGGAATTTAAAATGACGGTAAAAAGAGACAAAGGCATAGCCCTGATCACGGTACTGCTCCTGCTTGCAGCGGCGATGCTCGTCGGGATATATGCGATCTACATGGCTACAAAGGGCCTTGAGATAACCGGTGGAATAAGAAGGTATACCAACGCCATGGAAGCCGCTCAGGCGGGAGTTGATCTGGGCGTTGCCGAGGTGGAGAAATCTTTCATCGAGGGAGGCGACCCCTCAGACCAGGAAACTGATCTCGGCTCATATCACGTCAAGGTCGCGATAAAAAGGCTTTTTGCTGCCCACGTGACCGGAGGCGCCGTTGAGTTCGCAGCAGGTTACGAGGGCCTCGGAAAAGGCTCAGCTGGCGGCGGTACCGCGGTTTACTACAAAATAATATCCACCGCTCGGGGACCCCGGTCCTCGAGGGTGCAGATAGAGGCTCTTTACAAAAAGAGCATTAACATCCACGGAGGGTGATACGATGAAGCGCCGCTCTTTTTATATGGTTTTAGCTATCGCCGTTACGGCAACAGCCCTCTTTTCCCAGGACATGGCCGATTATTGCTCGGTCCCTCCCTTTGTGGGGAACCTCGTCCCTCCCAACGTCCTCATAATCCTCGATAACTCAGGAAGTATGTTGTGGGCCGCATACGATAATGATGACAGCCCCAGTAATATAGCATCGGGTTATGACTCCACACGGCTCTATTACGGCATATTTGATCCCGAGAAAAGATATAACTATGTCGGAACTCACAGCGATGGATATTTCAAGGAGAACGACCACGGAAACTGGAGCGGGAACTTCCTGAACTGGGTAACAATGATCCGATGGGACATAGCGAGAAAAGTGCTGACCGGAGGCAGGGTGGAAACAGAGGGCTCCGACATGTTCCTGGTGGCAGATCCCTATCCAAGGAGCTACCAGAACAGAAAATACCATCCCGGTTCTGGAGTATCTCCTCACCCCGAGGCGAGATACTGGGGGAGATCCGGCCCCTATCTATACGTAGACGACGATTCCTACATGTATTCCAGCCCTATCGCCAGATACAGGGTCAGGATTAAGATAACGGAGAGCCCTCAGGGCATCCTCCAGAGAACCGCTTCGGGTGTGCGCTATGGCCTCATGTTCTTCAACAATGATCAGGGCGGGTATATCAGCACCTATATACGCGATTCTTACGATTATTACGGCGGAATGTACCACATTGACAGGATAATATCCACCGTCAACAAAAATCTCTCCGATTATTCCTGTTCTGACTGCGTCTATTCCACCTGGACTCCCCTCGCGGAGGCCCTCCACGAGGCTTACAGGTTTTACTCACAACAGTCCCCTTACTACTATTACAGCGATTTCACCAGAGACCCCGGGAATCCCACCTATGATCCATATTACATCAATGACCCCATCACGGGAGCCCCCATACCCGTTCCCTGCAGAAGGAGCTTTATCATAATCGTAACCGACGGAGAATCGACACAGGACAGAGACATCCCTTCCTATCTCCAGGACACAGACGGCGACGGGAACGATCCAGTCCCGGCAGGACAGGACCCTGGTGATTACCCATGGGCTTCCGACGGTTCGGATTACCTCGACGATGTGGCCTTCTACATACACATCAATGACATAAGGAGCGACATCGGTGGACCCTGGACTCAGAACATCACCCTGTACGCGGTGAGGGCCTTCGGGATACCGACGGTCATGACCCTGAGAGACGCGGCCATAAACGGCGGATTTATCGACAGAAACGGGAACGACGTTCCCGATCTTCAGGAGGAATGGGATGAAGATGGGGACAGCATTCCCGATACCTACTTCGAGGCTCCCTCTGGTTATGAACTCGAGGATGCCCTCCTGAGGGTGATTACCGACATATTGAGGAGAAACGCCTCGGGCACTGCTATTGCCGTGCTGGCAACTTCCTCAAGGGGCGAAGGAA
>JAGGUL010000050.1 GCA_021158525.1 Candidatus Hydrothermota bacterium
TATTTTCTGTCGTCGTCGTCCATGGCGCCTTATCTCACGATTAACTTCCTCGTGACCGAACCCCTGTCGGTCTCTAAGCGCAGGAAATAGACCCCGTTGCGCATGTTTTCGACGGAGATCTCGAGGGTATGGGCGCCGGCCCCCTGGACTCCTTCCTTTATCCTCCTCACAAGGGCTCCCGAGACATTATAGATGGAAAGCCTGATCTTCCCTTTTTCGGGAAGGAAATATCTGACGTCCGCTCTGGAGGCAACTGGATTCGATGAGAGCTCAAGAGAAGGCTTTCCTCTCAGCTTCCCGCCTCTTCCCTCGCCGACGGACTGCCATATTATGTCTATGTCATAGTCGCCACGGGGCTCAATCTGAAATGCCCCTACCACGAACCTGACCACGCCCGTGACCCCAACCGTGTCGCCCTCATGAGGCTCATAGGAATAATTATCCCGGGCGGCGACATTGCAGATGCCCGATCCATCGTCGATCTCCCAGTAAGAACCTGTGGGATTGGGGTTGACCACCCAGGCAGAGGGAACGCTCACGATAACGCTCTCGTACTGCTCGCCGTTAGGACTTCCGGCCGAGAGGTCGCCTGTCTGAACGGTCATCGGGTCGGGCAGGTCGTGCCCCGAATCGACTATCCTGATGTAGAGCACATCGAGCATCTCCGTCATGAGATAATACTCGTCGATGGTTCCCACAACCACGATGGAATCGCCCATCAGGGGCTTGTTGCTCCTGTCATAGATCTGCAGGCCGCTGAAGGGACCGCCGGAGGCCTTCTCGATGAAATACCAGGAGGATGCGGTGGAATCCACCGTCACTATTCCGGTGAGGGCGACTCTCCTTCCCTCCCAGGCGGAACGGCCCGAATCGACGGTGTCGGTCTGGATCGTATATATGTCCATGATCCCTCCGTAGAAAGACACGCTGTCGTTCTCAGGAACAGTGCTGCCCGAGGTATCCTGAATGTCGTTGACATAGAGCTTGTATAGAGTTCCGCTCGTCTGATTGCTCGTGTGAAGGTGCACGAGCTTTCCGTCCTCGGGATCGACCGTAGCGCTCAGAACTGTCAAACCGCCGGTAAGTGTGTAATTGGACGTGTTGCTCGCCGACGTCGGATCGACATCGGTGGTAAAGTAAACATAAAGGGAGTCCTGATCCACCGGAAAGGCCATGGAAAGCCTGAAGATGAAGGCCTCAATGTCGTCATCGTATCTGGGCTCGATTCTGTAGAGGCCGTAATAGGTCCTGACAATGCCCCTCACGTTCAGATTATCTCCGAGATGGGGTTGATACGTGTAGTTGCCGTTGTCTCTCACCAGCGCATAGCCCGTGCCGTCGGTTATCTCCCAGTCTCCCCCGGGACCGGCGGTATCGGTGACAAAAACGTTGCTTACCTGAATCAACACTCCCTCGTAAGCCTCAGCGGAATCGGGATCGTACATGGAGGCCTCTGTGGTGTCGAGGTAGCCCACGTAGATATGGGCGATGGGCGGCAGATCGTTGCCCGTGGAATGCACTATCACATCGGCCGTATCGGAAATGATTATCTCTGTGTTTCCGTAATACTCGTTCACCTGCCCGGTCACGGTAACGCTGTCGCCCTCGTGAAGCTGGAGGACCATAGATGCGTTTTGAAACCAGCACATTATCCCGCTCCAGGGCCCTCCGGTTTTCTCCTCTAAGTAGAAATTCCTGGATCCTGCCACGGCTCCCACGTCGGAGATCACAATACCCGTCGTGGTCACTATCTCGCCGACGTAATTCGAGTTGTTGAGGGAATCCCTGTCAGACTGAATCTCGTGAATGGGAACGAAATTCTGCCCCAACAGGGGCAGAGCTATGAGCCCGACCCATAACAACTTCCTCATAATTCCACCTCCTGAAAGTTTAAAATTTCAAACTTTTAGAATTTTGAAACCCCGAATTCGTCGACGAGGATATGGGTAACGAGATCCCGGGCGTTGTTAAATCCGTTGAGCAGATAGATCGGAACGGTAAAAAAGAGGAGTCGAGCGGGCTCACCCTGCTGAGGATAACGAAGGGCAAGGCATGTTGATCCCCACTGAGAGGATTCGGGAAGACGGTAAACAGCGGAAGCCGCGCTGTCGGGTTCGAAGCCGTCAAGCCTCGATACTATAGGTTCAGAGACCTTCAGGGAATCGGGATATCCGCTTAGCTGTGCGTGCAGGACGTGATCGGGGGAATTTTGTGTCAGGAAGACCAGGTCGTTATAGGTGAGGGTATCGACATGCAGATAGTCCCTGGCGAAATCGGAGAGAGGGTGTGAGAGGACCGCCTTCGATGTCAGAAGCAGTTTTCCGCCGTTGTCGAGGTAGGTGGCCAGCGCCCCCTGGGCGCCCGATACGTGAGAGCTGTCACCCGTATACCAGAGAAGACAGCTGAACCCCATCTGGTTGAGTATGTAATCAACGTCGAAACTGGAGTAGGGGAGCCCCATCTCTATTTTGAAGACCGTGTATTCGATGCCCAGGGAATCGAGTATCTCCCTGTAAAAGCTCCCGCCGTCGTCGCCGAGCTCGTCGTCCACAAGAAGGAAATCACCCCGGACTTCACCTACCACAAAAAGACACGAGTCCACGTCAGAAAGGGCCCCGGCATTGTCCCAGGCCCTTATGTAAAAGGTCCTCTCTCCGGGGACCAGGTCGAAGAGGGTTACGTGATCTGCCTCAGGGCCGAGCTCGGTCCACTCGTCTTCGCCGTCCAGATCGGTCCTGTACAGATACCCCTCTATGGTCTCGTCGCCATCTATGTCATGGCTCTCGAAGTAAAGGGTCAGGACGGGCAGTATCGTATCCCTGGGTACCGATTGATCCACGATCTGCACAGTGGGGGGCGTATTGACCACGGGAAGCGTGAGAACGGCAGGCGAAGTGTCCGCGAGATCTTCGTTATCCACTGCCCAGGCATAAAACCTGTGTATCACGACCGTGCTGCCCGATTCGAAGACGAAGGTGCTGTCATGACGCTCGGTCCAGAACTTCTCCGAAGTGTCATCGATGGCGAGATAAAAGCCCTTTATGTACCCGTCGGGATCGTTGCCCCACCAGTAGAGATGCTGCCTCGCCCCCACCGTGTCGACGGTGCCCTCGATAAAAAGGTGGGTCTCGGGAGGAATGTTGGGCACGAACTCCGGCGGAGGCTTTTTCTCACAGGCAACGATCGATAGCAATAACCCTATTGTCAGCGCAAAAATCTCACGTCTTCTCATTTTATCACCGCAAATTTGGTTTTCTTTACCTTCCCCGTATCAAGATCCTTGACGACGGCGATGTATAGGCCCGTGGCAACGGGCTGATCCCTGTCAGTTATGAGGTTCCAGCTCTCCTCTCCCGAATAGGGATCCTCGTGTTCTATGGTCTTGACGAGGTCGCCGGCCAGATTGAAGATGTAAATCCTGCACTTCTTCGGCAGGTTATAAAACCTGATGACCCTGCCCCTCTCCCCGCCGGTATCCCATAGAGAGCGCAATCTGTAGGGATTGGGATAAACGCCTATTTCGACCGTATCCTCCGAGGTGGGAGGCGTTCCCGGAATCACGGATATCGTGTTGAGCCTTTTGGCGCTCTCAAGGCTTTCCAACCCCTGGGACGGATCGCCCACGTCGTAGGAGGTGACGGCGTAGTAATAGGTGAAGCCGTTCCTCACCCCCCTGTCCACGAACTTGAAATAGCCCGCATAGGCCCCGGTGTCCTCTTTCTCCGGCAGCCCGGTGTTGAATCCTATGGAATGATCGAGATAACAGGTGTCCCCAAGGAGCGTATCGGAACCCGTGAGGTCAAACTGCGCCAGAAGCACCCAGTCGGAATCGGAGGGCACGGGATTCTCCGTCCGGTATATCCTGAATCCCTCGAAATCCCTGCAATGGGTTGAGGGATCGACAGCATCGAGGGGAATGTCGTCGAAGTAAAGGGTCACCTCCCTGGATCCCGGTACGGCATAGAGATTCGGCGAAGGCGGCGGAGAGGGGAGAATATACCCCATCTCATATGCCTTCTGAGCCCAGCTCGCATTTACCATGAGATTGTCGAAGTCCTCCCCGCAGACGAAGGCGAAGGTGAAGGACAGGGAATCCCCCGGGTGGAGCCGGCTTACCGGGCCGACCGAAAGGAGCGATATGGGGTCGGGATAACCGTGAGTTGCCACGTAATAGTCGTCCACATCGGGGTGTCTCATTGTATCGGACATGAGGCCATATCGAACTTTATCGTCCACGCTGCCCACCATGTCCTTCCAGGTCCACCAGTGGAAGTTAACCGAAAGTGAACCGGCGGGAACTCCTTCCAGTCCCAGAAACTTGACGCCGGCAAGATAGGGTGCCAGCGTGTCAAAACCGTCGTTCTTCTCGTATATCATCGCCAGGCTGTCAAGGAAATAAAGCCTTTTGTGCTGATAATAAGGGGTGGAAGCGAAATCATCGCCCCAGAAATCGCGGTTTCCCGTCGCCAGCTCGGCATAAATCCCGAAGTAGAGATCGGTGATGTCGCCGTCCCCCTTGTTCATCACGACGAAGTTCACGATCACAAAGTCGTCGGTGTAGGAATAACTCCAGCAATATGTGGTCTGCTTGATTTCCAGGTGAAGGGGCGTGTGGTGAGGAACCTCTTTCAGGTAATCGTAATAAGTGGCGTAAAAATCCTGTTCTGAAACGGCATCGGGGTCGTAGTAAGAAGAGGTGAGCAGGGTGGACTTCTCTATGACGGTATCGCCGTACTCCTCGGTGGGGAAGAACTCGAAGCCCTCGGTACCGGGGTTGTTGGATGGGGGAGCATCGCTAACGCCGGTCGTGACCAGTGTCTCGCCCTCGTAACTTATTCCGCCTATCCACAGCCCCGCCCTGTAAAGATGTTCGGTTCTGGAACCTATCGGGTATTCCATGGAAGGCAGGGGCTCTCCCGTAGAGGGATCCACGAGCCTGAGGCCGTTCCCGAACATGCCGAAGTTGGTCACCGTCAGAGCCACTTTCCCCACATCGGTGTGGGTGTAAACATCGGTCTTCGCAGTGAGAAACAGAGGAATCAGGAGAAGTAACAAAGCCCTCTTCATTCTCCACCTCCTCCCCCGGGAGGGATGGCTTTCTGGAATTTCTCTATTCTCCTCGTCACACCGTCGGTGAAAATGCCGTAGAGATTCTCTCCGCTCTGAGAAACCGAGATCTTCACCGGAGAAAACCCCGAATCCACGTCCTTCGAAAAGGCAGATATTATAAATTCGCCCGAGGGAGAGAACTTCTGAATTCGCTGGTTTCCATTATCGGCCACGTAGACGAACCCGTTGGCATCGATGCTGACATCCAGTGGTTCCAGGAAGTAACCGGGCAGGGTATCGCCATCGTGGGTCTCTCCTCCCAGGTGAAGCATATTCTCGTAGGGCTCATAGATCGAGAGCAGCTCCACCCAGTTGTGGCCAGTGCTGGCAACGCCGAGCAGGCCCCCCTCGAGATCTATCCCGCCGGGGTTTTCCACGTCCCTTATCCCGTTTCCGTAGTGGGCAACGGTGTCGATCAGAGCTCCCGCCGTATCGATGAGCAGGATCAGATCTTTAGCCCCGAAAACCGCGAAAATCCTGTAGTCCTCGTCCATGACGGCCCCCGTCACGCCTGCCAGGAAGCTGTCCCTTACGGTCCTTATGAGGTTGCCGTCAAGGTCGTAGAACTTTATCGAGCTGTCCCCGCTGTCGGCTACGACTATACTCCAGTCGGGAGCCTGGCTCACGGAAATGGGATCGACAAGGCCGGCGGTGTAGAAATCCTCCTGAGGTTGACCGTTTCCGTAACACTTCAGGACCTGTCCGTTGCTTATGACGTAGACCAGGTTGTCCCTGCCCACTTCTAAGTCAACCGGGTCCGAGATGTCCCATGTGGCAACGTGAACGTAGGAGCTCTCGGGCGGGAGCCCCCCTTCGCTTATCGGGGGCATCGGGTATTTGTAACCGCACCCGACGAGCAGATAAGCCGCAAGCCCTGAAAGGGCAAGTACCAGCAGTCTCTTCATCTTCCCTCCAGTAAGCCGGCTGAAAGGTTCAGCGAAAAGCGATGAACGGGGCCCAGAAGCCCCATATCTCCATAAGCATAATCGAGGACGAGCCCCGTCGTTCCTCTGTTCACTCTAAACCCAACCCCGAAGGAAAACCCCGAAAGCTTCCCTCCTTCTATCCTGTTGTTCAGCCTGTAGCCACACCTCAGTTCCACGGGCCCCAGCCTGTAGCCTGCTCCGGCCTTGAAGACCTCAACCTGATCCGAGGCCTTTTCGATCTCGAAAAGGCCCCGGAACCCCTCGAAAATAAAGCCGGAAGCTCCGAGCCTGTAAAGGATGGGGATCGAAAAGGACGAATATCCTTCATCTCCCGATGGTCTTACGTCCGGCCCCAAATTCAGCAGTGCAACCCCTATCCTTATGTCCCTGTATCCGACGAGATAAAGGGCCCCTACATCCAGGGCGAACCCGCGGGTCCTGAGGTCAGCTATCTGCTCCTCCATGGCCTTCAGGGTGAAGCCGAAGGAAAACCTGTCGGTCATGTTCTTGCTGTAAGTAATGCCGAGCAATCTGTCTCCGAAGGTGAAATAATCGCCTGTCCCGTAGGGGTGATACTCGTCTGTCACTTTCATGTAAGGCATGTGGAGGACTTTGGCCTGAATTCCTATGGTGCCCCGCTTTCCGAGGGGAACTATCAGGCCCATGAACTCGTAAGAGATGTCGGCAAACCACCTCACGTGGCTGAAACTCACCCCCGGGACTTTCATGAAGCCGACCCCGCCCGGGTTGTAGTGAAGCGCGCTGGGATCGTCGGAAAGCCCGACAAAAGCTCCCCCGAATCCCTCGGCCCTCGCTCCGACGCCGATCTTGAGAAAGGCCATGGAGGTCGTGCCGACTTTCTGTCCCCCCAGGATCTCGATAAAGCCCGCCCTGAGAAGGGCAAAGGAAAGCAAAATCAAGGCTATATATTTCCTCACCATTTCACCTCCAGTCCGAGCCTCATGCTGCGCGGAGCCCTGTATCTCGCCGGGTTTAACATGTCCTTTTCGGTTTTATATGGGGGGAGCGGATCGCCGGGCTCGTAGGCCCTGCCGGTCAGGGGATTCACGTAATAAACGTTCCTGTGGTTGAAGAGATTTTTGACCTCGAGGACCATGCAGAGCTTCCCGCCGAATTTGAACTCGAAATACTTCCTGAGACTGAGATCGGTCCTGGTCCATGGTGGTCCGAGGGCCGAATTTATCTCGCCGTAGTTGCCGAGGCTGTCCATGGGAGTGTATCTCCTTCCGGCCTGAAAGGAGAAAGAGAGGTCGAGCGCCCAGTTATCGGGGAGCCTGAGGGGACCGATAGAGGGGTGTTCTCCTTTACCGTAATTGAGCCCAAAATCGGCATAGAGCTTATAAGGCCTGTCCCACTTGAGATACCATTCCTTCAAGGTCTCTGTCTGACCGCGGTAGTAAGCATCTTCCGACGTGGAAGCCTTTCCCTTTGCCTGTGACAGAGAGAAATCGAGAGAAGCCCTGTAATGGTTTGAGAAGCTCTTCGTGAATGAAAATTCGAGGCCGAGGGCCCTCGCGTAGTCGGAATTGAAGTACATCCAGAAATCGGGATTGGGGGGAATCCCCTTGACCTTGACGGCGGTGGGGTAGTTGAAAATGTCCTTGTAGTAAGCGGTGACGGCCAGTTTCGTATACTGCCCGAAAAGGTGCTCCATCCCCATTTCGTAGGCGACTGTGACCGTCGGCTTCAGATTGGGATTGCCCACCAGCTCATAGGTGGAGGAAGCGCGAACGCCGAGCTTGGAATACACGTACTTGAAATCGGGCATCTGTGAGAAGTGACCGTAGGAGAAAAAGAACTTGTCGTTCTCGGTAATGGGGAAGGCAACACCTATCCTTGGGCTGACGTGAGACCTGTGTCTCAGGCCGAAGATCGGGAGTTTCCCCGATTCGTCCAGATACCTCCTGTATTCCCTCTCGACGGCGGGTGGAAGGTCGGGATAGGAAAGGGTCCTCTCAACGCCTCTGTCCACGTACTTTCCGGGAACCCACATGTCATAACGGATCCCGAGGTTGGCAACCATGCCGGCGAAATGGATCCTGTTCTCGTAATAAGCCCCGAATTTCGTGGTATAAACCTTGTAAAGGTCGTGGTTGTAACCGAGCCCATCGGGTGAGTAGAACCAGGGGTACTGGATGTCGATCCATTGAACCTCCGAGTAGTCGAGCTCGAATCCCGTTTTCATCCTGAAGATGGGCCTCGGCTTCCTCGTGAAATCGAACTTCAGAGTGTAGGTCTCGTCGTAATGGTCGTGCCAGATGGGCGAGTCGCCTGTGTCGTAAAAACCGTCCCCGGGATAGGGATGGGTATCGGAAACGGGGGGCAGGATATCGAGGAGCTCCTCGTACTGATCCCACTTCTTGCCCAGGACATCCAGGTGAAGGTTCGTGAAAAACCTTGAGAACTTGACCTCATAGAAGCTCTTTTCCGAGAGGAGGTGGTTGAAGGACAGGATAAACTGGTTGCCGTCCCTGGTGAAAACCGGGTAGTGCTCGAGGTGATACATGTATCTGTAAGGGAAACCATAGGCAAAGGGGTAATCCCTTCTCGTGGAAAAGTAGCCCTGGTTCACCTCGATGGACTTGTTGAAGGAGAGGGAAAGCTTCTTGTTGGATCCGGGCTTGATGGTAAGCTTGAATATCCCCGAGAGCGTGTTCTCCTCCCTTCCGAAGGTCTTCTTGATCACGCTCGAATAGAGCTCGTCGCTGTGGGGCAGATATGTATCCGATGCCCGGTAATAGAGACTCGTGTAAAAAGTAGCCCTGCCGCCGGATAGGGGCACGGGCCCGTCCAGGGAGAATTCGAGCCTGTCGGTGTTATGGTAATTCAGGGGCTTTATGTGGTCGCTCTGGTAGCCGAAGTAGCCCCCGAGCTTCTCGCCGCCCTCTTTGGTCTTTATGTTGATGACGCCCGACATGGCCTCTCCGTATTCGGCGCTGAACCCGCCCACGAGGGCATCGAGGCTCTGAACCATGTCGGTCGGTATGTAAAGGCCGAAGGCGCTCCCCGAAAGGGGATCCCTGACGGGAATGCCGTCGACCAACATTATTATCTCGTTGGACCTGCCTCCTCTGATGTGAATGTCGCTTCCCACGCCGCTCACGCCCGCCTGCGAAGCGAGGACATCCTTGACCTCCTCGACGGGCATGTTCTCCAGCTCAGAGGTGCTCAGCGATTTGAGGGAAGCGGAAACCTCGGGTTCCAAAAGCGGCCTCTTTCCGATGACAACGATCTCCTCGCCTATGTTGATGGCCTCTTCTTCGAGGTAGAAGTCGATCTCCAGCGCCTCTCCCTCCCGCACCTTGACCTCCCTGGAGGATTTTCTGTAACCCAGCATGGAAGCCACGAGCCTGTGTTTGCCCACGGGGACTTTCAACAGAAAATAGGAACCGTCGAGATCGGTACTGGTCCCGATCTTCTCTCCCTCTAAGTAGACATCTGCACTGGGGAGAGGAGTGCCGCTTCTGGCATCATAGACAACGCCCCTTATGGAACCCGTCTGCGCGGCCAGGGGCAACGTCCCCAGGACAAAGAGCGTCAGCAGAAAGTGCCTTTTCATCCCTCACCTCGAATGTTCGGTTAATTTTAAACCCGACCCCAATTCCGTTCAAGGAAAGAAACAGAACATTGCCGAAAAAGACCACGAGGTCTAAAATAATATTGTCAAAGGAGGAGGGAGCCATGTTCAAAAAATTTTTCCTGTTCGCCGTCCCTGTCCTTTCTGCCGTCGTCCTCACGAGCTACCACGAGCCCGCGGAAAGGGGTTCTTCAAAGTATGGCTATCACGCGCTTCTGGTCGCTGACAGGTGGGGCAATGGGAACGGGACCGCCGAACCCGAGGAAATAGAATATCTCCTCAAATACTTCGAAGATCACCGCGAAGCCCCGTGCCTCGGACACTATCCATGGCCGAAGGTAAATGAAGGCAGAGTGAGGATAGAAACTCTATGGGAAACCTTCAAAGCTTCGGAGCGCCCTGAACCGGCTCCGGGCGAGGCGGACCTTCGCGAGAAGCTGGGCGATGCATCTCTGAGAACTCTTTTCGTCGGGATCTACGTCCTGACCTTCGACGGATTTGACTGTGACGTCGAGAAGTTTTACAGGGCTCCCGGCCCAGACGTCGGCCGCGCTCAGTGGACGGAGATAAAGATAGTGAGGTAGAAACCAGCCGAGCACGATATATAAAAAGTGTGTTATCTGAAAAACCGACTGCATTTGGGGCAGTCAATTATGAAGAGAATTTGATTTATCTGCCCTCAGAGCTTATAATCCCCCGCTAAAAAGGAGGTCCCCGTGAACAGGGAATTGTCGTACATCGGCGTAACGCCGGTTCAGTTGATATGGGACGTTTTTGTCTTAATAGTCGGCTGAATAGCGGCCAGAATTATATCCAGTATCTTCAGGGCAAGCCTCAGAAAGACCAGGCTGCCCGAGCTTCTCGCGGAATTTCTGACAAAATTGCTCACCTTAGAAAGGAATAAAAAGGAGGGATTCATTGGGAGCTCTTATTCTGCTTGCCATGATAACGGGGGGCTGGAATATCTCAGTTGATGCAGGTCTAAACCTGACCCAGAGCTATTACAACGACGCGTGGCAGGGCGACGAGACCGGTGCCATAACCTGGACGGCCATCACCAACATGAGCTTCTCGAAGCTTTTGAGCGAGAAACTCGAATTTTCCGACGTCGCTCAGCTCGCTTACGGACAGACTTACAGCCAGAATTCCGAGACAAAAAAGTGGAATCCTCCGCAGAAATCGACGGACAAGATAGAGAACGAGGGCGTTCTCAAGTTCACAATGGGTTGGCTCGTAGATCCCTTCGTATCACTGAGGCTCGAGAGCCAGTTCATGGACGACGCCAACGACCTCTATGTGAATCCGATGACCTTCACTGAGGCCTTTGGACTCGCCAGGACCATCCTGAAAAGGGAGAAGGCCGAGATGAATTCCAGGCTCGGCCTCGCCTTCAAGGAAACATTCGACAGGGCTGAAGGCGCCGAAAATCCCACAGAAGGCGGTCTGGAGCTCGTTATCGACGGCAAAAAGGTGCTGTCGAAAATCGCGAAGTACGAGGGGAAGCTCAGGATATTCAAAGCCCTCTACAACTCAAAGGCCGACGAACTGCCTAACGACAACTGGAAGGCCGTCGACTTCGACTTTCAGAACACCGTGAGCGTGAGCCTGAGCAAGTACATTCAGCTCAACCTCCTCCTCGAGCTGGTTTACGACAAGGATCTCGTGGACATCGTACAGGTCAAGGAGAACTTCGCCATCGGCCTGAGCTACAAGCTGTTTTGAGGGGAGAGATTCCGAAGTCCATCGAGTTTAAACTCTAGAAATAGCATAGAGCACGTAGATAGCTGTTTCGTAAGGATAATCTGAATATAAAATCTTTGGGGTGGATTCCGGCGGAGCCGGAATCCACCCCATCATGTTCCGATAAATTCGACGGATTTTCTCACTTCTCAAATTCTCAAAGCTTCTGGTGGTCACGAGGAAGCTTGAGGCGATCATCAGAATTATTCCCATGTAATCGGAGGGACCGGGGGCGTCGCTCCTGAGTATCAGATAGCCTATGAGTACGATGAAAAAGGGGCAGCATATGGCCTATCAGGACGGCGTTTATGACCGGCACGTTCGGATCCGGGGAAGTACAGAAGGTCGGCAACGAGGGTTCCTGCGATGGCCAGGTAGGGGAGGACGTGTAACCTTTTCCTTTCAACTTTGAGCCCCGAAGGATCGGTGAAAAGCCCATAGGTGAAGGCCACAAGGACAACGAAAAGAGCTCTTATGGCCAAGGTCTCAAGGAAGTCGGCCTTCCTGTGGGCGAGCTTCGCCAGAACAGGTTCGATCGCCCACATGAGGCTGGCAAAGAGGACAGAGAGGACACCTGTTGTCTTTCCTTCCATGGGCTATTTCTTCGTGTATTCATAGAGCAGGATGATGGCCACGATCACGGCCAGGACTGCGAGCCAGAGGATAATGGCCCTTTTTACGACCTTCTTCGCCTTGCGCTTCTCCCACCACTTCCTGGGGGTTATGCCCTGGAGCAAAAAGGTGAGAACACCGGCGAGGTTGATAGAGACCACGTTTATGAGAAAGAGGAAAACCGCTCTCAACGCTTCGGGAAACCGCCCGGAGCCGAAGAGCAGGCCCCCCGCCACCAAAGGCGGAAGCAGGGCGACAGCGATCATGACCCCCACGAAGGGCTGAGCGGCTCCCTCGACGAGGGACAGAGAGCCCGCAACGCCGCAGGCCAGCGCAAGAAGGACGTACATGAGGCTGAGATCGATCCTGGAGAGTATCTCGGGACTTCGCGGATCGACGCCGAAGAGAACCCCGAAGACAACGCCGACGGCGAAGGCAACGGCGTAGCCCGTGAGGCCCGTTATGAGGGAAGATTTCATGAGGTCCCTGTCGGCCAGCGTGGTTCCAAGGGAGAGCCCCATGTTCGGAGTCAGGAGGGGAGCGATCACCATTGACCCGATTATGACCGCCACGTTGTTGTAAAGTATCCCCACAGAGGCCACGATGGCCGAGAGAAAGACGAAGACGTAATAGTAAAGGGACGGCCTGACCCTGTCGGCGATGTCCTGATATACTTCTTCGATGCTGACAATCTCTCCCTTTTCCTCTTTCTTATGAGGTGGTGCTTCTTCGGTCTGCGGCCTCGGGATGGTCGCTTCAGGGGAGGAGATGATTATCCTGTACTTCTCGTCCTTTGAAAAGCACCGATCGAGCGTTTCCACCGCCTTTTCCGTTTCCCCGGCGGGCAAAAGGATTCTCGTCAGGATTTCTGACCTCGAGACCTTCAGGTGCCTGAGGTCGATAACCTCTATTTTCCCGAGGAGTTCTTTGAAATCGACTTTTTCGTCGGGAGAATGGTATACCTCGAGAAGGCGTATGGCCATGTCTTTCTAGTCGGAACTCTTCTTGCACCCTCCCATAATGCCACCGAGGATAGCTATGAAGATGGCTATTTTCAGCGAGGTCAGCCAGGATATAGAACCGGCAATGAGGCCCTGTTCAACGGCTCCGGGGAAGAGATCGGGAATGGTCCAGGCCCAGAGTATCTTGACGACGAA
>JAGGUL010000081.1 GCA_021158525.1 Candidatus Hydrothermota bacterium
GAGTGTCCCCATTGTTCTTTTCTCGGGATATACGACGCAAGCGGGAGGAAACTGCCTGCGAAAAATCTGGCCTCCTTCGGGAAAGGGTTTTATTTCTTTCTCTTCACAGAGCCTTCGGGCCGGTTGAGATCACTGCGATTTTTCAAGCCCTGAGGTCAGGCAGGGTAATCGGTGCTCCAGACTATTTTCCCCCTCTTGATCACCGTTTCCACCAGGTTTCTCCCGAATTCATACGGAATGTGAACATAGGAGTGAGCGTCGAGGATCAGGAGATCGGCCTGTTTGCCTGGCTCGATACTTCCGATTTTTTCTCCCATTTTGATCGCATGGGCTGCGTTCAGAGTGGATGCGACGAGGGCTTCGTAAGGTGTGAGCCCGAGGAATCTGACCGAGAGGCCGATGATCTCGGCCATAGAGTAAATCGGACATGTGCCCGGATTGTGGTCCGTTGCCAGGGCAACTGGTATTCCCATGTCGATGAATTTTCTGGCAGGGGCGTATTGCCCGGAGCCCAAGAAGAAGGTGGTTCCAGGAAGCAGAACGGCCACCGTTCCTGATTTTTTCATGAGTTCCAATCCCTTCTCAGATGGATGGGTGAGATGGTCTGCAGAGACAGCGCCGAGCTCGCCCGCCAGCTCCGCCCCTCTTGAAGAGGAGAGTTCATCGGCGTGAAGTTTGAGGCCGTAACCGAGTTCAGCTGCCCTTTTCAGTATTTTCCGGGCTTCCTCGTAGGTGAAGGCACCCACGTCCTGAAATACATCCACGAAATCGACGAATCCCCGTGTAGCATCCAGCATCTCCCCGGCCATAATCTGGATGTAGTTTTCCCTTCGGTCTCTGTATTCAGGGGGCAGGGCGTGGGCTCCAAGGAGCGTAATTGCAACGTCCTGAATGGAACGAGCCTTTGCCCTTTTGATGATCTTTAAAAGCCGTAGTTCTTCCTGGAAGGACAGGCCATAGCCCGTTTTGATCTCGAGAGATGTGGTTCCGAGTTTCAGCAGGATTCGAAGCCTCTTCATCAATCCGTCGAGGAGCTTCTCATCGCTCTCGTTTCGGGTGGCCCTGACCGTGTCGTTTATACCTCCGCCTTTTTTTAGGATCTCGAGATATGTCGTTCCTTTCAACCTTTCCTCGAATTCCCAGTGCCTGCAGCCTCCGTAAAGAAGGTGAGTGTGAGGATCCACAAAGCCGGGGATAACGGTCTTTCCGCTGGCATCGATGACGAGCGTCCCGTCGGTTATCTCCGCTTTTTTGAGGACGGAATCCCTACCGCCTGCGGCTATTATTCTGTCACCAGAGATGGCGACGGCTCCTCCTTTGATGACGGCGGGGATAGACTGGCCCTTCCCCGAAAGCGGTCCTTTTCCCACGACGGGGACCAGTTCCTCTATGTTGTCGATAAAAAGATCGGCTTTCATCATTCGGCCTTTAGTTTGGTTTTGACATAAGATGCCCTTTTCTCGTCCCTTTCCTGAGGGCCCATTTCTTTGCCGAAGAGTTTCTGGAGGTGAGCCGGCTGGGAAAAAAGGAGCAATTCGTTCAGGGTCTTGACCTTTATGTCAAAGATCTTGCCGATGCCGATTCCCAGCCTGACGGCGGAGACATATTCAGCTGTTTCCTTGAAGGAAAGGAGTCGCGCGCTGGAAAGAATGGCCAGGGACCTCTGGATCTTGTCTTCCAGCGCCTCTTTCATGTTCTCGAGGAGTATCTCTCTTGATTTTCTCTCGAAGTCCAGAGTTATTTCGACGACATCCCTGAAGCTCTCCAGCGTCTCTTTTTCCGAGACCCCGAGGGAAAGCAGTGAAGAGATCTGAAACACGTTGCCCTCCACGTTCGTGCCCTCGCCGTAAAGCCCCCTGACGGAAACTTTGACCTTCGCCAGATTTCTCAGCAAACCCTCCAGTTGTTTAGAGTAGACGATGCCCGCCAGATGTAGAAGAACAGATAACCTCAATCCCGTGCCGGTATTTGTGGGGCAAGACGTGAGGAAACCATAGGGTTCGCGATAGGCATAACTGAGCGTTTCTCCGAGTTTCTGCTCGACCTGGAGAACCTTCTCGAAGACCTCCTCCAGATTCAATCCGGGGGCGAAAGCCTGGAGCCTGATGTGGTCTTCCTCGTTTACCATGAGGCTTAGGGTCTCGTCACGGGATATTATGACTGCTTTTCCTTCCCCGTCGGCGAGCAGATCGAGGCTTATCAGGTGTCTTTCGGCGAGGAAAACCCGGTCGAGATCGGATAACTCTGAGATTTCAAATATTAGCGCATCGCGGAACTCCGGCAGAGAAAGGGCTGCCTTTTTGATCTCCTTGAGAACCCCTTTTCTCAGCGTTTTGTCGAGTTTTGCGGGGAAGAGAAAGCCTTCCAGGTTGCGTGCTACCCGAGCCCTTGAGGAGATGACCATCTCAGGGAATTTTCCCTCGGCCGAGAGCCAGCGTGGTGCGCGTTCGACCATGTCCCTCATCATTGTTCGCTCTCTCTGAGTTTCTGCAGCTCGTCCCGGATTCGCGCGGCTTCCTCGAAGTTTTCCTCTCTGACAGCCTTCTCAAGAGCCTCCTCAAGTTCCTTCTCGCGTCTGAGTAGCTCCGATACCTTTCTATCGGTGGAATATCGTCGGCCCCTGTAAAGAGCTGAGCCGTGTATTTCCTCAAATATTTCCTTCACCTTTTCTCCGAAAGCGAAGTAACACTCGGCACAGCCGAACCTTCCCTTTTTCGCAAATTCGGAAAATGTCATTCCACAGCCCGGACAGGCGAGCTCCTGGGTTCTTTCCTCCGGGGATTCCCTTTCGGCTCTCTCCTCTGGAAGCTCATCTGCGGGAGCCCCCTTTTCCGGCAGTCCGAGGGAGAGTTTTTCCGCGCAGATGGGACAGAGGTGCAGGACTCTCTTTTTTCCGTCCTTTACCTCGACGAAAGTGATTTTGGCCTCCCGTATTTTGCAGTTCTCACAGAGCATGTATTGTCACCTTCGGAGAGGACAGGAATCCTTTGATTTTCTCAGCCAGTTTTTCCTCGGAAAGTCCCACGATATCGAGAAGTTCCTCCCTCTTTCCGTGTGTGACGAATCTATCGGGAAGGCCGAGATTGAGGACTTTAGTTTCCTTCAGGAGGTTGTGAGTATTGAGGAAGGCCAAAACCCTCGTGCCAAAACCGCCCTCAAGGGCATTTTCCTCGATGGTGATAAAGCAGCTTATTCCGCTCTCGTAAAGTTCGGTGAGCATGTCTTCATCCAGAGGTTTCACAAAACGTGCGTTTATCACGGCGATCTTGGCCCCGGTTTCTCTCTCCACTCTTTCAGCTGCCTTCAGGCTCGGGTGAACCATTGTGCCAACGGCGAGAACGGCAAGGTCCTTTCCTTCTTTAAGTAGCTCCCATCTGCCGATTTCGATGGGCTGTGGTTCTTCCTTCAGGTTCACCCCCACGCCCCTTCCGCGAGGATAGCGGAAGGCGATGGGTCCTTTATCGTAGAGCAGAGCGGTCAGAATCATATCCCTTAACTCATCCTCGTCCCTGGGGGCCATGACCACCATGTTGGGGATCAGGGACAGGTAACTCAGGTCAAAGGCACCGTGATGGGTGGGGCCGTCCTCGCCCACGAGTCCTGCCCTGTCGATGGCAATCCTCACAGGCAGTTTCTGCAGGGCGACGTCATGGATGATCTGGTCGAAGGCCCTCTGAAGGAAGGTGGAGTAAATCGCGACGAAGGGCTTGTAGCCCTCGATGGTCAATCCCGCGGCGAAAGTGACGGCGCTTTGTTCTGCGATTCCCATGTCGAAGAACCTTTCGGGGAAACGTGATCGCATGTGATGCAGCCCTGTGCCCAGTGGCATGGCTGCCGTGATGCCGATTATCTTCTCGTCCCTTTCCGCGAGTTCCACCAGAGTTTTCCCGAAGACCTCGGAATACTTCGGTATGTCCGATTTTTTCAGAGGTTTCCCCGATGTCTTGTCAAATCCGCCGAGCCCGTGGAAATATTCGGGGTTTTTCTCCGCCGGGGCGTAACCTTTGCCTTTCACTGTGATGGCGTGGATCAGCACGGGACCCTTCATGCCCCGGGTGCTTTTCATCGTGTCTATGAGGAGCTCCAGGTTGTGACCGTCAACGGGGCCGATATAGCGATAGCCCATCTCTTCGAAGAGCAAGGTGGGTACAACCAGGTTCTCGAGTGAAGATTTTATCTTGTGAAGGGCGAGTCGTGCCCTTTTGGGGAGGTAGTCCCCGGGGAGTTTTCCCATGAGCTCCCAGAGGTCGTCCCTGAGCCTGTTGTAAACAGGGGATGTTTTCAGCCTCAGCAGGTATTTCGATAGGGCTCCGACGTTTTCGGCAATGGACATTTTGTTGTCGTTCAGGATGATGATCATTCTGCGCCCGAAATATCCGATCTGGTTAAAAGCTTCCAGGGCCATTCCCCCCGTCAGCGCACCGTCGCCTATTATGGCGATGACGTTGAAATCTTCGCCTTTAAGGTCGCGAGCTGTCGCTATACCGAGAGCAGCTGCGAGAGATGTAGAGGCATGGCCTGCCCCGAAGATGTCGTGTGGGCTCTCCTCGCGAGAGAGAAAACCCGAGAGGCCTCCCAGCTTGCGTATAGTGTGAAATCGATCCCTTCGGCCGGTTATTATCTTGTGTATGTAAGCCTGATGGCCCACATCCCAGATCAACTTGTCTCTGGGAGAGTCGAAAACGTAGTGAAGGGCGAGGGTGAGCTCAACGGCGCCGAGGTTCGGAGCGAGATGCCCCTCGTGGGCGCTCACCACATCCACAACGAGCTCTCTCAGCTCGGCGGCAAGCTCTTTCAACTCCGAGAGGCTCAGCTTTTTTAAATCCTCCGGAGAATTTATTTTCTCAAGCAGTTCAGACATATTTGCGTTCACCTCCACACTTTCCCAAATTATACCAGCTATATCAAGAACTTTGCAACACTTTAGGGCCTGGTCCTTGACGGGCAGGTCCACCTTGATTTAACTTTATCGAATGATTTTATTGCTTTTAGCCCTGGTTTACTCAATTCCGGGCGACGGTTTTCTCAGCTTTAGCTATTTTTTTTACAGGAATTTTTACCGGCTTGACACCGACATAAAATGGGAGGGGAGTGGCTATTTTAAACCTTTTTTTTCCTTCACGTTGAACACAAAATCCGACAGGATATTGTCCAGGGGGTCGAGAAAGCTGGGCATGTTCGTCACCCTGGCCCGGGGCCTCGGAGATGACACTCTTTACCTAGATCTTTCCGGCGAACATGATAGAGAGAGCCGGGGCTCGTCCACAAGCAGCAGCGCTGGAGGACGAGCTGGGCTAAGCCTTTTCAGCGTCCTGCAGATGTTTTCCATGAGGTTGGGGGCGGCTTACGAGAGGGCTTCTTACTCGGGCAGTTCCGGAGAGCTCGACAATTCGGGTTTGATCCTGAACTTCAGCCTTCAGGGCGGTCCTATTTCAGAGCTGAAGGTCAGGATGGAGAAGCGCAGAGTAAACAGCGTAGCGGTGGGGGCGGTGAGGGCGGCGCTCCCCATTGCGTCGGGGAGCGCCGCCCTCACCGCCAGTTACGAGAAGGAGGACTACTCGCTGGAGGGTGCTTCTGACACCAGAAACAGGGGTAAGGCGGATCTCAGGTTCGTCAGGGATATTCAGGTATTTCCCTTTTCCCTGCACTTCTACGTCGACTCCAGGGCAGGGCTTTTCAGGAGAAAGAGGGAATTCATGTCGGACAGAACTGAGATCGGGGGATCTGCGGGAGGGACGGTAAATGCGAAACTGGGGAAAGTTTTCCTCAGGTTCGAATTTGAGAACGGCATCGGATTGAGTGATTTCATCAACTTCGATGGCGATGAGAGGCTTTCGAGAAGGCACGCCTGCTTTGAGGCGCGGTTTCCCTTTTTCCGCTTCAGGATTCAGGCCAAAGGGGAAGTTTCGCTGTCCAGATTCAGCTACCCTCAGGGGGTGAGGACCGATGACAGAGACCTCCGAAACTCAGAGGGCACCGTGAAACTTCTCTTTCCCACGGAGCGGTGGGGAAGATTCAGCGCTTCTTTCGGCTATTCGGGCAAGGATCTCCTTTACGTAAAGTCCGAGAGGTCCTATAACACCCGGAGGAACGAGGAATACAGGCTCGGGTTCACATATGACAAGGAGCCACCGTTGGAGCTCAGGGCAGGAGTCGACATAGTTGCCCTTTACAGCCTTTACCGCTTCGATCAGAACAGAAATCTTCTGATAAGGTATGCCCAGGCAGAGTTCGCGCTCTTTTATCCCGACAGCGGAGGGGTTCTCTCGGTTGTCCTCAGGGGTCGTCTCCAAGATCAGGGAGGGTATGTGGAGGAGGGGGGGATGTGGTATTTCTTGAGAAAATCGAGGGCGAGGGAAAGCTGGGTTTATCCATCGGTGAGAATACTCAGGGTCAAAGGCTTCCGGCTCTTCGGAGATATTGGGTTTTACGAGAGGCTCAGCGCTCCTGTGGAGAGGACTCTCCTGCTCACCGCCTCCGAGAAGTTCTTCGGATTGAGGCTTGAAGGCCCAGGGCTTGAAGCTTATTATAGAAGGCACAGAAGAGGCGACGATAGTTTCTCCAGCTTTTCTCTTCTCATTGAACGGAGGCTTTGATCTGCCCTATGGCTGTGGAAAGAACTGACTACAGGAAATTTCTCGATCCGAGAGTCGTTTCGGAGCTCAAGGACCTGAATCTGAGGGCTCGTCTCATAGTGGAGGGTTTTCTCATAGGGCTTCACAGAAGTCCCTTCCACGGATTTTCCGTTGAGTTCAAGGAACACAGGGCCTATAACCCCGGCGATGAGATACGCTGGATCGACTGGAAAGTCTATGCCCGCACCAACAGGTTTTACGTCAGAAAATTCGAGGAGGAGACCAACCTCAAGGCTTACATTCTCTTCGATGTGTCGAAGTCCATGGACTATCCGGAAAAGGGGGTGTCGAAGTTCGAGTACGCAAGGAGCCTGGCTGCGGCACTTTCCTACCTATTTTTCTTCCAGAAGGACGCCGTCGGCCTTCTCGCCTTTTCCGACAGGCTTCACACCTTCGTTCCGCCCTCAGCTTCCAAGGCCAACCTCCACAGGGTTCTCATAGAGCTCACGAAGCTGAAACCTCAGGGTGCCACGGCGCCGTGGAAGGTTTTCGCGGAGCTCGCCGAGAGGATGAAAAAACGCGGTCTCGTCATTCTCATTTCGGACCTTTATATGGAGGGTGAGCGCATCCTCAGGGCCATGAGGAACTTTCGTTACAGGCAACACGAGGTTCTTGTTTTTCAGGTCCTTTCGCCTGAAGACATGAACTTGCCAGGTTTTCCCGTGTTGCTCCGGGATCTGGAGACAAGGGAAGAAGTTTCCTATGACCCCGATTCGATGAGGGTCGCTTACAGAAAGAAGATCTCGGATTTCGTGGATGGCATGAAGAAGGAGCTCAGGAAGGACAGGATCGACTTTGAACTTTTGACCACCGATCTGGGTTTTGAGAGGGCGCTTTACTTTTACCTTAAAAAGAGGGAGAAGCTGTTTTGAGTTTCCTGAACCCTGGAATGCTGTTTCTGCTGCCCATTTCCCTCTTTCCCCTCCTTCTCCACCTTCTGGGAAGGAGGCTCAGGCGGAGGCTGGAGTTTCCCTGGGTTAAACTGCTCTTTGCCGTTGAGACCGAGGGGCGGAAGAGGAGCAGGCTCTATGAGATCATCCTTCTCATTGTCAGGATTCTGGCAATAGCCTGTCTCATACTCGCTCTCTCAAGGCCTGTCCTGATGCCGGAAAAAGTGAATTTCGACGTCGCCTATCTGGACGTGTCCATGTCGATGAAACCCTTTGAGAAGGAGCTCGGGCGCCTTTATGACGACATAAAGAATAACTTTCCTGACAAAGAAGTCTTTTTCTTCTCCGACAGCAAGCTTGACCAATCTCGTCCCAGAACCACGCACAGGGGGACAGATTACGGCGCCATCGACCCGGGCGAGGGTCTGAGGGAGGTCCTCGTTTATTCGGATTTTCAGAGAGGAGGTTACAGGAATTTTCCGGTGCCCGGCAAGGAATATCTTCTTTTCAGGGCGTCCGATCGTCAGGTGGACAACGTGGCCCTGCTGGCATTTTATTCCGAGGAGCCCTATTTTCAGAAGGAAGAGCCCGTGAAGCTTTCTCTGAGGGCCCAGAATTTCGGCAAAAAGACGAGAAGGGGGAGGATAAGGATATTGGGCGGCCAGGACGAGCTCACTGAGCTTCATCTCGAACTCCCGCCCGATTCAGGCCTTTTATACGGCTTCACAGTGAAAAGCGGAAGCGGAGATTTCACAGCATTCTGGATTCCAGGGGATTCCATCCCGGGCGACGATACTCTCTACCTGCATGTTCCCGAGGTTGGGAACAGACAAGTCCTGCTTCTCCGGGGCGGTTCGGATCCTACCTATGTGGAGGCTGCTCTGAGGCCCAGGGGTTTCAGGACGCCCTTTGAGCTCAAGGTGATCGACAGGCTGGATTTTCCCATAGGTCAGGATCGTTCCCTCATAGTGATGGCCGATAGGCTTTCGGCCTCTGACATGCGCTTTGTGAGGAAATATCTCAATGACGGCGGAAAGATCCTTGCTTTCGTGTCCACTCCAGAGGCTTCGGTTCTGGGGCTTCTGGGCCTCGAAGGGACGAGAAGGGAAAAGGGCAAGTCTTTCGTCGGCGGAGAGGGGAAGGAGAAGAAGGCCTTCTCGCTGGCAAATTACCTCGTCTTGCGCGGAGGCAAGACGCTCCTCGAGGATCAGAGCGGAGACCCGGTCGCCGTGGAGAAAGAGGGTTCAGTGGTCGTCGGGTTTAAGCCCGAGCCCGAGATGACCGACCTCATATACAGTCCCCTCTTCCCCCCATGGCTTCATGAGCTGCTCCTCAAGACCATGGGCATACGGTCGCCCATAAGGCTCAGACCCGGAGAGTCTGCAAGGGTGCCGGTCACGAAAGGTGGCGAATATGAGCTTTTGATGCCGGACGGCACCGGTGTCAGGATCGTTCCCGAGGTAGAGGCTGGCAGGGCCTTTCTCGATACAGGGCCCCTCGAGGAACCTGGATTTTACAGGATTTCCAGAGATGGAAAGCCTCTCGCGGTGATAGTGGTGAACCCCGATCCCTCTGAGTCCGACGTGACCCCGTTGAAGCCCAGGGAGCTCTCCGCGGCCTTTGGCAAGAATCACAGGTTTATAGGGAACCTCATAAAAGGAGCGAGATATCTTTCCAGGACCCTCCTCCTGGCGGCCCTGCTTCTCTTCCTGCTGGAGACGGCACTTCTCTTCCTCAGAAAGAGGTTTTTCACCTGATTCAGCCGGTCAGAAGCTTTTCCTCGGTGAGTTCCACGATTATGTGCCCTATCGTTATGTGCGCCTCCTGTATCCGGGCTGTCACTCCAGAGGGAGCCTTTATCGTGAGATCAACGCTATTCTCGACCTCATTTCCCCTTTCGCCGCAGAGGTAGATCACCTTCAACCCTTTCTCTTTTGCTCTTCTGACGGCATTGTTGACGTTCGGGGAACGCCCTGAGGTGGAGATGGCTATGAGCAGATCGCCTTCATTGCCCAGCGCCTCCACCTGTCTCGAAAAGACCTCCTCGTATCCGAAATCGTTGGAAGCAGCAGTCAGCACCGATGTGTCCACAGTCAGAGCTATGGCGGGCAGGGCCCTTCTTGGCCTCGTGAACCTGACAACGAATTCAGCAGCTATGTGCTGGGCGTCGGCCGCACTTCCTCCGTTTCCGCAAAGGAGAATTTTGTGGCCGCCTTTCAGGGTCTCCGCAGCCAGTTCGATGGCTCTCGCGATCGTTTCCGATACCTCGAGGAGCCTCTCCTTAGTGGCGATGGACTCCATTATTATTTTTCTGACTTCTTCCACCATTCGGCAAACCTCCTGAGGCCGTCCTGCCAATCCGGCATTTTAAGTCCCAGCCCCCTTTCGAGGGCGAAATTGGAAAGAGTGGTGTTCACAGGCCTCCTGGCGGGCCTCTTGAACTCTTTTCTCGACACGGGCCTGAGTTCAAATTCCTTGCCGAAGAGCTCGTTTACCAGAGAGGCGAAGCCGTAAGGAGTCGTCTCGCCGCTTCCGGTCACGTGGTAGATTCCCCAGGGCGGATTTAAATCGATGAAGCGCGATATCATCGCCGCGAGATCAAGGGAATAGGTGGGCTTGTTCGTCTGGTCGGCGACCACTTTTAATTCAGAACCCGCTGGAAAGCCGGGCAGTCTGCTCAGGAAGTTCCTGCCGCCGGGGCCATATACCCATGAGGTCCTGATGATGTAATGCTTTTCGGCGTTTTCTTTAACCGCTATTTCGCCGTAAAGTTTGCTCTTTCCATAAACCTGAATCGGATTGACCGGGTCGTGCTCCATGTAATTGCCCCTTTCTCCGTCGAAGACATAATCCGTCGAGATATAGAGAAGAGTTGCATCGAGCTCTGCTGCAGCTCTGGAGAGGAACATTGTGGCAAGCCAGTTAACTGTGTAAGCCTCCCCGGGGTTTTCCTCGCAGGAATCCACGTCGGTGATCGCTGCCGTGTGTATTATGATTTCGGGTTTCAGCGAAGTAACGACGGGGATAATTTCTGCTGAGCGGGATAGCTCGAGATCGGCCCTTTTCAAGGGAAGAACCTGGTACTTCTCCTTAAGGATTTCGCACAGCGCTGAACCCAGGGTCCCGCTGGCTCCAGTTACGAGGATTTTCACTTCTTTATTATCCCACGGGCCGTTCAGCATGTCAACTTTCGCGGGCTTCAAGAAGCCAGCAGATTGTAGCTTTTCTTGACCTCTCCTGGCAAGGGTTTTAAAATCAATGGGAAATCGATCAAAAAGGAGGATGCAGTGAAATCCTATGCGCGGATAATATCTGAGCTTCTTGTGGCTTCCGGCGTCGACTACGGCGATGTGAGGGTCGTCGAAACCAGGGCCCAGGGCATACTGGTCGAGAACGGGAAGGTGACCTCTATCACATCTCATTACGACATGGGTTTCGGCGTCAGGGTGCTCAGGGGCGGTTTCTGGGGTTTTTCCTCTTCCAACCAGCTGACAGCGCTTGAGGCCGAGAGGGTGATAAAGGAAGCGATTGCCATTGCCGATTCTTCGAGGGCGATCCCCGGGAAGGGGGTGATCCTCTCCGATGAGGACATCTACGTGGACGAGTACAGGACCCATTATGAGATAGACCCTTTTAGCGTTGATCTCGGCGAGAAAATTGACCTTCTGCTCGAGATAGATGGGATTCTGCGCAAGGCAAAGGAGATTAAGGTCACCAGGCTCTACCTCGATTTTTTGCGGGTAAGGAAGGTTTTCGCATCCACCGAGGGCGCCCTGATAGAGCAGGAAATAGTGGAATCGGGCGGCGGCTACAGTGCCTATGCGATCGGAGAAGGTGAATTTCAGGTCAGGTCATATCCCTGTTCCGGCGGGAATTATGCCACCGCGGGTTATGAGTTCGTGAAGGAGATGAGATTGCTCGAGGAGGCCGAGAGAATCAGGGAGGAGGCCAGGGCTCTTCTTTCAGCGCGGGACGTTCCAGAGGGCGAATACGATATCATCCTCGGGTCTCAGCAGATGGCCCTGCAGGTCCACGAGTCCATAGGACATGCTGTGGAGCTTGACAGGGTTCTGGGCTATGAGGCCTCTTACGCGGGGACGAGCTTCGTCACCACCGACAAGCTTGACCATTTCCGATACGGCTCGGATCTGATGAATGTATATGCAGATGCCACAACCCCGAGAGGGCTTGGCACTTTCGGCTACGACGATGAGGGGGTCAAGGCTCAGAGAGTGCCCATCGTGAAAAATGGGATCTTTGTGGGCTACCTCTCCTCGAGAGAGACGGCGCCTCTCATAGGCAGGAGGAGCTCAGGGGCCATGAGGGCAGAGGGCTGGTCGAGGATTCCCATTATCAGGATGACCAATATAAACCTGGAGCCCGGAACCTGGGATCTGGAGGACCTTTTTGCCGACACAGAAAAGGGCCTGTTCCTCGATTTTAACAGGAGCTGGTCTATCGACCAGGAGAGGCTCAACTTCCAGTTCGGCACCGAGATAGCCTGGTTGATAAAAGGAGGGAAGAAGGCCGAGATCGTGAAAAACCCCGTTTACACGGGAATCACGCCGGAATTCTGGGCTTCAATGGATGCCGTTGGAAACGGGAGCACCTGGAAACTCTGGGGCATACCTAACTGCGGAAAGGGTGAGCCCGGTCAGGTCGCCCACGTGGGACACGGCGTGCCGGTCGCCCGCTTCAGGAAGGTGAAGGTGCGGCCCGGAAAATAAGGAGGGAGAAATGAGAGGTCTTCTCGTCCGGTGGATTGTCAATGCACTGGCTCTCGGCTTTACCAGCTGGATCATAAAGGGTATAGAGATTTCAGGGGTAATCCCCCTTTTCGTCGCCTGTCTTGTGCTCGGGATCCTTAATGCCGTCATAAGGCCTATTCTCTTCTTTCTCACTCTGCCCCTGAACGTCCTTACTTTCGGGATATTTACTTTCGTGATAAACGGTTTCCTGCTCATAATAACCTCAAAGGTCGTCAACGGATTCTACGTGAGCGGGTTCTGGGCGGCCTTTGTCGGCGCAATCCTTCTCTCCATAATCAGTACCTTTCTCAGTTTTCTGGTGAGAGATTAGGAAATGGCCCTGAAGCTCCTCGATTCAGAGAAATTCAGAAACGCTATACTCACCGGTGCCGCCAGGCTCATCAAGAATGTGAAGAAGCTCAACTTGATAAACGTCTTTCCCGTTCCCGATGGCGACACGGGGACGAATCTGGCTCTCACCCTGAAGGGGGCTACGAGGAGGATAAGAGATCACACGCAACTGGGCGTGGGGGCTTTTGCGAGGCGGCTTGCCGATGCCCTCGTTCTTGAGGCCAAGGGCAACTCCGGCGTCATTTTCTCCCAGTTTCTTCTCGAGTTTGCCGACAGGATCGGGGATAAATCGAGGGTTTCGCCCATCGAGTTCGCCGGGGCGATGAGGGAAGCCATAGATGCTACCTATAACGCTCTCGAAGATCCCCGTGAGGGAACCATACTCACCGTGATAAGGGAGGCCGCCCTGGAGGCCGAAAAGACGGCTGCGGAAACCGATGACCTCATAGAGGTTCTGGAGAGGTCCCTTAAAAAGGGCAAAGAGGCCCTGGAGAAAACACCTGAGTTATTGCCGGAGTTGAAGGCCGCCGGCGTCGTCGACGCCGGCGGCCTCGGCTTCATCCTCTTTTTCGAGGGCATGCTGGACAGCCTGAAGCGCGGTATCATCGAGCTTCCCTATGATGAGGAAGTGGAAGTTGCTTCTGCGAAGGTGGAGGAGGCAGAATATCGCGGTGAGCACCGTTACTGCACCGAAGCGGTTGTGGAGGCCGAAGGCCTCGAATCGAAGAAGCTCAGGAAGATCCTCGCTGCCCTTGGAGGTTCTCTCATCGTCATCGGGGCAGGCAGGCTCTTTCACGTGCACATCCATACCAACTGGCCGCAGAAGGTTTTCGAGATACTGAGGAAAAGGGGCAGGGTATTGAAGGAGAAGGTGGATGACCTTTTTGCCATGGCGAAGCTCGAGGAGGCCGAGGTCGGGATCGTGGCCGATTCCACCTGTGACCTGCCTCCCGAACTCGCCAGGGAGAGGCGAGTAGCTGTGGTCCCCATAAAGGTTGTGGTCGATGGTGTGGCCTACGACGACGGGGTCGATATCTCTAGGGAAAGGATTTCAGAAATCCTGAGGGAAGGAAGAGCGGAACTAACAACGTCTCAGCCGGGGCCCAACGACTTCATAGCGACTTTCGAGGAGGTTTCACGCTGGGCGCGGAGCATCCTGGTTATAACCATTTCCGGCGCCCTTTCAGGTACCTTCCGAAGCGCCCAGATAGCCGCGAAGGCCTTCGACAGAGTCCCCGTCAGAGTTGTGGACTCGAGAAGCGCCAGCCTTGGCGTGGGACTCCTCGCCCTGAGGGCTTCTGAACTGGCAAGCAAGGGGTTGAACATCGATGAGATAGCCGATGAACTGGAGGTACTCAGGTTCAAAACGTTCTTTCTCTTTACCGTCGGTGATTTCCGCTATCTCGTCAAAAGCGGAAGGGTGTCGAAAATTCAGGGCAAACTCGCCGATTTTCTGGGCCTGAAACCGATCCTCACCCTGGACAGCGAGGGGAGGATAAGGAAGAAAACCAGAGTTTTCGGGGAGTCAAGGGTTCTCCCCAAATTCAAGGGGCTTCTATCGGAGAACCTCGATAAAACGGCGACTTATGACTTCGCCGTCGCCCATTTTGAGGCTGCAGATAAAATAAATCCCCTCCAGGAATTTCTCGAGGAAGAGTTTAACGCCAGGATGGTTCTCAGAGCGAATTTGACCCCGGCTCTCAGCCTTCACGTGGGCCCAGGTAGCTGGGGCGTATTCGCCATGCCGGTGGATTGATGGGCGAGGAGATCTACAGGATATCATACTATGATTTCGAGCTTCCGAAAGAGCTCATCGCCCAGTATCCCTCCCCGAAGAGGGAGGAATCGAGGCTCCTGGTGCTCAGGAGGGATCCCTTTGCCATAGAACACAGGATTTTCAGGGAGATAGTCGAATACCTGTCGCCCGGCGATGTCCTCGTGTTGAACAAAACCCGCGTTATAAAGGCCAGGTTGAGGGGCCGGAGGATTTCCACCGGGGGGAAAGTGGAGATCCTCGTCACAGAGATAAGGGGTAACAAAATCATTGCCATGGTTCGCCCCGGCAGAAAAGCCAGGCCCGGAGAGGCGATAGAGGTCGGTGGTGAGATACTGGAGGTGCTGGAGTACCTGGAAGGAGGCAAGAGGGTTATGAGGCTCAAATCGGAGATGGAACCCCTCGAATTCCTCGAGAAATACGGCGAGACACCTCTTCCTCCCTACGTCAGGAGACCTCCCGAGGAGATCGATTCCGAGAGGTATCAGACGGTCTTCGCGGAAGTACCAGGGTCCGTGGCAGCTCCCACGGCAGGACTTCATTTTTCCAGGGAGCTACTTGAGGAGATCAGGGGCAGGGGAGTGGCGATAACCTATGTCTTCCTTCACGTTGGCCCCGGGACCTTCCGCCCGGTTAAAGTTGAGGACGTGCGGCAGCACAAGATGGAGGGCGAGTATTTCGAGATAGAAGAGGAGACCCGTTCTCTCATAAAGGAGGCTAAAGCCGCGGGTAAACGAGTGATCTCCTGCGGCACGACCGTGACGAGGGCCCTCGAGACCTGGAAACTGGGTGAAGGGCCGGCAGGCGGATATTCCGAGCTCTTTATATACCCTCCTTATCGATTTCGCGTCATAGATGGCATGATAACCAATTTCCACCTTCCGAGGTCAACGCCTCTCCTTCTGGTCTCTGCCCTGGCAGGGAGGGATAAAATAAAGAAGGCCTATCAGGAGGCCATAGAGCAAAGATACAGGTTTTTCAGCTACGGAGATGCCATGTTGATAATTTGAGCTTGATAAGGCCCGTATTTTCCCTTTAAATTTATGTCATGGGTTTGATAAGATTTGGTACAGGAGGCGTTCCCCACAGCGCCGCTAAGAGGACAACCGAAGCCGGCCTGGAGAGGTTGAAGGAGCTCGGCCTCGACCATCTGGAGGTGGAGTTCGTCCGCGGAGTGAAGATGAAGATCGATAAGGCCCGCGAGATCGGGAAGCTCGCCAAAGAACTGGGAATTACCCTGACTGCCCATGGTCCTTACTACATCAATTTGAACTCCCCCGATGAGGATAAGAGAAAGGCTTCGGTTCTCAGAATCCTGGACACCGCCAGGGCCGGCTACGCAATGGGGGCTCGAAGTATCACCTTTCACGCAGCCTATTACGGCGATAACGATCCAGAGGATGTCTATGTCCGGGTGAGGGACCATCTCCATGAAGTATTGAAGGTCATGAAGGAAGAGGGGATAAAGATAGACATAAGGCCCGAGACAACCGGCAAGCCCAACCAGTTCGGGACGCTGGATGAGATAATAAAGCTATCATCTGAGCTGCCAGGAATTCTTCCCTGCGTCGATTTCGCGCACATCCACGCCAGATTTGGGGGGCGCTTCAACAGCTATGATGAGTTTACCGCGATCTTGAAAAAGATAGAGAGGGCTCTCGGACGGGGCGCATTGGAGAGCCTGCACATGCACATGTCGGGAATCGAATACGGCGATAAGGGAGAAATCAACCATCTGAATCTCGAGGAGTCGGATTTCCGATACAGGGAGCTCTTGAAAGCCCTCAGGGACATGGATGTCTCGGGATATGCCGTGTGCGAGAGCCCCGATCTGGAGGAAGATGCCCTGCTGCTCAAGAAAACCTATGGGAAATTGACCTCTCACTAACCTCCCTTTTTCCTCGAGAAGAGGAAGGACAGGAGGAAGATCGCGAAGGCCAGGAGGACGATCGTGGCTCCAGAGGGGACATCGATGAATATGGAGATGGCAATTCCCCCTATTGAGGATATCAGCCCGAAGAGGAGCGAAAGGGTGATCATTTTCTTGAAGTCATAGGTGAGCTGATAGGCCGCTGCGGCGGGCATCACGAGGAGGCCGAAAACCAGGAGCGCTCCCACCGCTTTGAGCGATGCCACAACCGAGAGAGTCATCGAGAGGAGCAGAAGCAGCGAAAAAACGGAGACGTTTATCCCCGACGCCTCCGCGAGTTCCTCGTTGAAAGACATGAAAAAGAGCTCCTTGTAGAAGGCGAGATAGAAGATGAGCAGCAGGAGAAGCAAAACGGCGAGGGTGTAGATGTCACCCTTCGTGGTAGTGAGTATGTTGCCGAAGAGATAGCCCAGCGCTTCCGACCCGTATTTCTTGGATATTCCGAGGAAGAGGATGCCGAGAGCCATAGCCAGGGAGAAAAGAATTCCTATGGAGAGGTCATAGTCCATCCTCTTGCTCTTTCCCCCGTGCCATATTAGAACCGAGGCGAGAACTGAGAAGATGAAAGCCCACAGGATCGGCGGAGATGAGATCATCAGGCCGAAAGCTACGCCGGAAAAAGCGATGTGAGCAACCCCCGCTCCCAGGAAGGCCGATTTTCTCACCACGGCGAAGCTTCCCGACAGGGGGAGGATGAGTCCAACGAGAAGGGATGCGAAGAGGGCGCGCTGGATTATCCCGAGTTTGAGTATCTCAGGCATGATGGTAATCTCCGGTTATTATGTACTTCCTGCCCTCCTGGGAAACGATCTCGATTTCCTTGCCGTAAATTTCCCTCAATATTTTTCTGTCGAAGAGAATTTCCCGGCTGCCGGCCGCGTGCTTTCCGAAGCCCAGGAGCACCGCATTGGTAATGAGGTGCAGGATCGGGTTCACGTTGTGGGTGACGAAGAGAACGGGCAGCCCTTTTTCCCTGTAGACCTTCTCGATTAGCTCGATGAGCTTTTCCTGGCTGACTATGTCCACGCCGGAGGTGGGCTCGTCGAGGATGAGGGCTCTGGGTTCGGCAAAAAGCGCCCGCGCGAGGAGCGCCTTCCTCTGCTGGCCTCCAGAGAGCTTGCCGATGGGGTGATCGGCGAGTTCCTCCATGCCGAGCCACCTCAGCAGCTCGAGGGCCCTTTCTCTTTCCTTCTTTCCCGGCATCTTAAAGGCGCCGAGTTTGTTGTAAGAGCCGGTCAGCACCACATCCATCACCCTGGCCGGGAAATTGGGGTCGAACTTCTCCATCTGAGGCACGTAGCCTATCATTTTCCTGTGTCGGCATACTTTCTGGACGGGGCAGCCGAAAACCAGGATCTTGCCCTTGATGGGTTTGATCAGCCCGAGGATTGCTTTGATCAGCGTGGTTTTTCCAGTCCCGTTCGGCCCGACGATCGTCCAGAAGTCCTTTTCCTCCACATCAAAACTCAATCCTTCCACCACTGCCTTTCCGTTATATCCGAGGCTTACGTCTTTTACCTCTATTATCTTCATTTCAATGCTTCCTCGATTTTCAACAGGTTGGCCCTGAGTCCCTCGATGTAATCGCCGGAGAAAAGGGGATCTACCTCCACGGCTTTTGCTCCGATCTCAGAAGCGACCGTCTCGGGAAGCTTTCCGGGAAAGGGTTTTTCCCTAAGCACGGCTTTGACTCCGTTTTCCTTTCCCTTCTCGATAACCCCCTTGATTTCCTGAAAAGTGGGTTCTAAGGCGGGGTTTTTTGCTATGATATCGATTACTTCCAGCCCGAAGGCCTCGGCGAAATCCTCCCAGGCATCATGGTAGACAATAACCCTGCGATTTTTTAACCTCTCTATTCTGCTTTTTTCGTGTATAACCATTGAATCGATTTTTTTGCTGTATTCACAGGCTCTTTCGTAGAAGTAATCCCATTTTTCCGGCTTCATTCTCGAGAGCTCAAGGGCTATGACGAAGAGAGAACGCCTCCCGAGCTGTGGATTCAGCCAGAAATGGGGATTCCTAATCCTTGCCCCCTCTTCTTTTAGCGATTTCCCCAGCTCCGCTATCCTTCTGTCCCCCGTTTTGAATTTCACAGCCCATGAGTCGATGCCGAGCCCTGCCGCGAACATAAGCCTGGAGCTGCCGGCTTCGAGGAGCTGTTTGGGCGAGGGTTCGTAGGTGTGGGGATTGGCTCCGGCAGGCAGCACTGTCACGTATTCGAACTCGTTGCCGCCCACCGCCTCAACGAGGGACGTGATGGGCGGAATAGTGCAGGCTATGAGTGGTCCTTTCCCGGCTGTCAGTAGAAATACGAGCAGCAGATTGATCATTTTGTCATCCCCTTTTGGTGTATAAAGCTTAAGCCGCTTTTCCTCCGATTTCAACAGTCCCACGCGCAAAAATGACTTGACAAATTAAGTCAACCAGGGTGAAAATTTAGCATTATGAAAAAAATTTATACTCGTTCCGGTAATGGCAGGAGGAATGGAAGCCAGCCTGTATGAGGCTGGCATGTGGCATCTTTTCCACTACCCCGGGGCGAGAGCTACCGCTATGGCGGGCACATTCACTGTCTATGCGGGTGACGCCACCGCACCCTTCTACAACCCGGCATCGATTTCTTTTATAGAGCGGAGACAATTTATAGCCCAGAATCTGCGGACATCCGTTTTCGCGGAGCAGGTTTTCGGACGGCTTGGCGCCTATTACTTTGGAGTCAGTCCCGAGAGCGTGCCCGGCAGGCCCCCGTGGCTTGGCTGGGAGGGGATGTACCATACTTTTCTCGGAGCTGTCTTCCCCTTCGAAGTCTCAGTGATTTTCTGTGAGCCCGGGCCCCCTTACGGAGTTTCGGATTTGTCGGGGAAGTATCTTTTTAAAAGGGCCTGATGGACCGATCCGCCTGTTGAAATAGCCGGCCTTTCTCCCCATAATTAAGCATAATAGGAGGATGGGTATGGCTCAAATCGACGAACTGATAAAGGAGTTCAGTGAGCAGGTCGAGCAGATTCTCGTGACCTCTATCATAAACCTGGAAGATGGTACACCGATGGCAGGTTTTACGAGCGACGAGGATCTGGATATCAATATACCCGTGGCTTACTTTTCGGAGGTGGCCAGGAGGACACTCTCAGCCCTCGAGGCCAGTGATATGGGAGAGTTTCAGGACATGGTCATGTCGACGGATCAATATTTTGTGCTGATGAGAGTCATCCCCGGAGGCACCTACGTTCATCTTCTGGCCATAACGACAAAGGGAAACTGGGGAATTGCAAAAATATTGATGAAAAAATACGCCGAGAAATTTGCCGAGGTTTTGCCTTAGGCTTTTTCTCTCGAAAGGTAAAATTCTATGACCTTTCTGATCATGCCTTCGAGGGTCTTGAAAACGCCTATTCCCTTAATAGCTATGGCCGAATAATAAGGGTATCCTTTGACATTTAATTCCTTTTCAAGTTTTTCCACCGGCAGCCTGTCGGGGAGGTCCCTCTTGTTGTACTGCATGATTATTGGTATCCTGTCGCCGTTTAGCGACAGTTTTTTCAGGTTTTCCATAAGCTCTCTGTAAATGTCGATGTTTTCCTCAAGCCTGTCTGCCTGAGAGTCGGCAACAAATATCACTCCATCGGCTCCCTTTAAGACAAGTTTGCGGGATATCCTGTAATGTACCTGCCCCGGAACTGTGTAGAGATAAAATCTGGTCTTGAAGCCCTTGAGGATCTGTACCTCGATGGGAAGCAGGTCGAAGAAGATAGTCCTTTCCCCCTGTGTATCTATGGTTATCAGTTTCCCCTTTTTGCCCGGGAACCTGTCGTGGATTTTGACTATATTTGTGGTTTTGCCGCTGAGAGCGGGACCGTAATAGACGATTTTAAACCTGATTTCCTTTTTCTTCAGGTCGAAAATCATAGAGTTCTCAGGACCTCTTCAAAAGGCCTTCGAATTTCTTTGTGAATTCCCTGAACTTGACCCTTGCCATTCCAAGCTTTCCGCTCTTTCTCGGGATGACAGCGATGTGAAAGTGATCTCCGCCGAGTTTGTTCACTATAAGCATGTAATTGTCGGTAGTGAGAAGCAGTTCTGAAGGGCAACCCCACTTTGTGTCTTTGAGGGAGCTATCGGCTTCAGCGACCATCTTCCTGATTCTCTCAGCGAAGTGCTCGAGATCGCCTTCCGATTCTCTCCCCCTGTGCGAGAGGATCCGGCCATTTAGATCGATTATGCAGGTAAGCAGGACGTCTCCCACGTCCATGGCGTATTCTTTCAGCATCAATTCCAGGCTTTTCCGATCCATGACGGATCCTCCCTCCTCTGGCCTTGATTCTGCTTTTTCAGCCGGAGTTACCTCTGGCTCCTCCTGGGGGAGGCTCTCTTCTGAAGTTTCCAGGTTTTCCTCCGATTCGCTCTCAGCCTGCGCCATTGCCGATTCCACCGCTTCTGAGGGAATTTCGACCTCTTCCCTTTCTTCAGGAAGTTCCTCTTCTGGTTTTTCGACAGCCGCTTCTTCGGCTTCCTGTTCTGTGACCTCTACCGGCTCTTCGCCGGCTTTTTCCATCTCACCCTGTTGACCCTCGTTCTCTGCCGTTTCCCTTTCCTCTATGGTTTCTTCCTTTGTTTCCTCTTCCTTTTCCATTTTTTCTACTACTTCTTCCTCCGTTTCTTTTTCCTCTTGTTCTTCCTTTTCCTTTTCTTCTTCCTCGGCTGTCTTTTCCAACTCTTCTGAGGCTTCTACGGCCTCATTTTCTTCCTCCGCAGCTTCCTTGACTTCTTCTGTCTCCACAGCCTCTGCGGTTTCCTCGGCTTTTGCCCCCTCTTCCACTTCAATTTCTTCGCCTTCGGCAGGTTTTTCCTCTGAACTTGCTCTTTCGGCATCCGTCAGCGATTCGGCTTCCTCCTCATTTTTAGTCCTGCCTGCGACTTCTTCCTTCCCCTGGACTTTCAGAATTTCCTCTATCATCTCTTCATCCTGCTCTGTCTCTCTGGCCTCGCTTATAACGGGTTCCGGGGGCGTGCTGAAAGGTTCCTCTTCTTCTTCGAACTTGCCTTCCTCTTCCCCTAACTCAAGACCTTCCATCTCGGCGAGTTTTTCCTCTTCTTCGAGAAGCTCCTTGAGCTCTTTCAGCGCCTCCTTTGTCTGCAGCTCTTCCTGTCCGGCTATCGCTTCGAGCAATAGAGCATAGAGGGGTTTTTCAATGGTTTTTTCCGGTTTTTCTACCTCCCAGCTCACCTGGAAGGGGGCCGAGACGTGTCCGAGGATTTTGATAAAAGCTTCCTCTCCCCTCAGTTTTCCCAGCTGGCTGTCATAAATTTCGCCCTCGACCATCACGATCTGGCCCTCGCCCTCCGACGTGTCCACCTTTATTGTGGCCGTTTTGCCCTCCATGGAGAGAAGTTGAAGGACCTCGGTGAGCTCCCATTCGGCGAGGGTTCCCTTTTCCTTCTCCTTTTCTTTGAGCAGGTTCAGAAGCTGCTCGAAATCGAAGGGTTTCTCGAGATAGCTGATGGCTCCTTTTCTCATGACTTCGTTCTTTATGTCCTCTGAACCGTAAGCGGTCATCACGATCACTTTGAGTTCCGGATGGAGTTCCCTGGCCTTGAGGAGCAATTCAACTCCGGATATATCGGGCATCCTTATGTCGGTGATGAGAAAGTCCACCTTTCCCTTTTTGAGTAGGTCGAGGGCTTCGGTACCTTTCGAAGCCGTCATCACCTCAAGCCCCTGGCGGGACAGCTCACCTGAGAGTCCCCAGAGGATGTCCTCTTCATCGTCTACTATTAATACCTTTGATGCCGCCACTAACTCACACCCCTGTTTCCGTTAAAAACTTCATCCTTTCCCTGTTCAAAGTATATTATAAATTCTGTTCCCCTGTTTTTCTCGCTTTTTACTTCTATGAGTCCGCGGTTTTCTTTAACAAGCTGGTGAACGATAAATAATCCCAGCCCTATTCCCTCCGATTTCGTAGTGTAAAAGGGATAAAAGATCTTGTCAATCTCCTCTTCGTCGATGCCGACGCCGTTGTCCTTCACCGAAATGAAGACATAGGGCAGGTTGTTATCCGATTGCTCAATTTGGGAAAGGCCCGCCCTCACCTCTATTGTTCCGCCCGGATCCAGCGCATCTATGGCGTTGAGCAGAAGGTTGAGCAGGATCTGCTGGAAGTGATGTGGATCGACTTTCACCTTAAGACCCGATGGGATATTTTTTACGAGCCTGATCTCTTTCTTCTTGAGGTTTTCCTCGATCAGGGCTTCAACCTCCCTGAGGATGTCCTCTATGGGACAGCTGACCCTGTTGGACAGGTGGGGTTTTACGTAGGAGAAAAACTTCTTTATGAGGTTGTCTATCCTGTCGATCTGCCTCTTCATGCGCTTTATGGACTCGAGCTGTTTCCCCTGAAGTTCCCTCTCCAGGCCCTGAGCTATGAGTCTCATGCCAGCCAGAGGGTTTTTTATCTCGTGAGCGAGTCCCGAGGCAAGCGTTCCCAGGGTGGAGAATCTGTCCACCTGGGCCATTGCTCTCTCCATGAGCTTTGTTTCCGTAATGTCTTTAAAAAGTAGGATCCACCCTCTGTTTCTGCTGCCCTCGATATAGGGATAGGAGCTTATGCCGAGTATCCGCCCCTCCCCCATGGGGATTTCCGCTTTTTTCTCGTTATTTGTGGCGATTCTCCAGAACTGCTGCCGGATGTTGAAGGGCAACTTTTCCAGAGAATCGATGTCCGGGGATCCGAGGATCCGTGCGGCATACTTGTTCATGTATAGTATGGAGCCCCTTATGTCGATCAGCAAGACACCAGTATCTATGCTGTCCAGTATCTCATCGGCTATATTGAGTTTTCTGACGATCTTTGCTATCCCAAGGAGGTAGGTTTTTCCGTCGATCTCCCTCTTTTCGAGGGAAACCCTGGCGGGGATCGTCTCCCCGTTTTTCCTGAGTATCAGAAGGTTGAGGTTTCTGGGCGTTTCCACGCCGGCAAGCAGCTGGCGCGCCCTGTTCGCCAGAATCATGTCTCCCGTGCCCGAAAGTATTTTCGAAATGCTCTTGTTGACAACTTCCTCCGGGGCGTAGCCCGCTTCCTCGATACCCTTGTTGACATAGAGTACCTTCAGGTTTGTGTCAAGAAGAAAAAATATATCGCCTGAGAGATCCAGGAGCTCGCGGATAGCGACGTTGCAGGCCCTATTTATCCCCGTTATCTCCATTATGGTATTAGAGTGAGCATTATGGACGATGTGCCCGTGCCCCTGTAGCCCTCTCGAGAGCAGATGATCTCTATGTATGAATTTGCCGCTACGAAGGGCACTCCCGTTCTCTTTCTCAGAGCTTCAACTTCTTTAAAGTAATTTTCGCCCATTGCAAGGGATCGGGGGAACCCTGAGAGTATTATGCCGCCGGTTATCTTTTCCCACGGTTCGTTTCTCATGGCGAGATCCAGAGCCTTCCTCACGGCCTGACGCATCTGCTCTCCACGGGCTTCCATGAGCCACACCGTTGTTCCCTCTTCGATCGTTCCCGCGATTTTCAGTGAGCCGTCGGGAAGAGCGAAGACCGGCATCCTTATCCACGAGTTTCCCGGCCTTATCGGATCCGGTATGCCGAACTGGAAGCGCGGGAACAGGTTCTCAAGCTCGATTTCCTTCTCGCCAATGCCCCTTTTCGTGAAGACGTCTCTCAGGACATCGAAGGCAGGCCTGTCGTCCAGTTCTTTTATGAGGCTGTCTTTTGACTTCGTGACCCTGAAGGGGATAACCGGATGGAAGCCATGAGCGACCCCGATTCCCGTCGCATGTTTGCCGTGTATCCCCAGAATTATCAGGACATTCTTGAGGACTTCTCTCCTCCAGAATAGACTTCCCCTCTCAAATCCCGCGTCGCTCATGATGCCCCCGGAGATCGACACATCGCTGCCCACCCGCATGTGTATCTCGTCCAGAAGAGAATCGGGATCGACGTAAGTATCAGTGATCACGAAGATCGAGAGTCTCGGGAACCCCCGGTTTTTGAGGTTTTCATGTTTGGTGACCACCGGTGCAAGGGCATTTTCCACCGCTTCTGTCAGGTTTTTATCGGGGCTCTCGCTGACCCCGAGAGAGAACTCGACGTCTTCTGGAGCGAAGATGCCGAGGACCACGCCGTTTTTCAGGACCGTTTCTTCATTGAACACATAGCCGTGGGTGAAGGACCCCAGCAAAGGTGTGTTTCCAGTGACAAAATTAACCCCCTGAATCAGGGCTCTGGGATCGTAGTCCTCCGTCGCAAAAAGGAGAACCAGCTTCGGAACCCTGCCCCTGATTTTATCGGAGGCAGAGCGAGCAGCCTGAAGTCCCGCGATCCAGGAAGCGGGGGAGGAAGAGACACCCGTACCCATGGCAGAGGAAGCCGCTCTGAGGACTTCCTCCACCGCCTGGATTTTCACTTCCTCCACGGAAACCCCTCTTTTCAGCGAGGATTTCCACCAGTCTTCCTTCATTATCCTCCCCCTTAAATAACCGCCTCAAAATTTTTCCCTTTCCTCCCATGCCTTGCTATTGGTTTTAACTAATTCAAGCCTTCCAGTATAAGGGTTGACCTTGTATTGTTGAAGCACCTCTATCTTCACGATAACCATGCGATTTTTGTCCTCGAAGAAGGAGAACCTGCCGAAGAACGGGGTCTTCAGGTCCCTTACGCTGACGGCATTGCCGTTCACGTCTATTGCGCTCGCGTTCAGGTCGAGAGCATATCGCACCTCATCGACGATGGCATATCCGTTTCCCATTGTCATGAACATGCCTTCGTCGGTTAACAGCGTCATCTGTCCCGGCTTTGCAACGCCGGGAATCTGAAGAAAGGCCAGAAGCAAAAGGATGCCGCTCATTTCCATCACTCCTTTTCCCTCCAGAGGAGGGTTCTGCTTGAAACATTATAAGGCAAGGTCTCCTTAAGTCCCACGATCTGTCCTGTGGAGAGCTGTATGAATCCCTTTGTCTCACCCGATTTGCCCACGTGAATGCCCTGAGAGGACGGGACGCCCTCTCCTATATCGGTTTCTCTCATTATTTCTTCTCTACCTCCGCCGATATCCTGTACGCCTCTGTTTCCGGAGAAAATGGGCTCCCTGTACGCTGTCCCCGTTTTGTAGAAGATGGCGAAGAGATTTGATGAGCCGCCATAAGCGCAGATGTCGCCGCTGGGCGTAAATGTGGGCAGTATGACGGCTCCTCCCATAACCGCTGGCTTGGAGAGCACCCTCTCTCCGGGGCTGAGGACGATGTACCAGCCGCTGCAGTATTCCATCAGCTGTTCGAAGACGTCGAAGGCATACGTACCAGCGGGTATTCCGCAGGACGAGAGGTTTACCTCTACCTGAACGTCCCCTCCGCCCGTGGCTCTCGTAACCCTCACGCTCGTGGCGTTGAAGAGGTCATTCAGGTAAATAGGTGTGGTACAAGAGCCGTCCCAGCAGGGGTCTTTGACGCCGAAGATCACCTGAACGTCGGGGTCTTCTTCGTCCTGGTCGGAGATGTACCTCCCTGTGCCCCAGAAGACCCACAGGTTCCCCTTGTCATCCATGGCCACCGATGGAGCTGCCGTTGTAGGGTGGTCAGCATCTATAAGAACCGAAAGGGTCCAGGTTGTGGGATCGGGGTTCTCGTGGGTGGCCAACCTGTACATCTTGCCCCTCCAGTGTCCCCCTTCTTTTCTGCAGGTGCCAAAATAGATACAATCCGTCTTATAGTCGAGGTCCACGTCGACTGTGATCGGGTTCCCCACGAAACTCGATTCCTCGGGTATATCGAAGGTGGTAAGGAGGCTGCCGTCGGCGATATCAACAACGTAAAGTTTCCCCCGACGTGTGCTGAGGCCCTGGAAGTCCTGAGGCCCGGAACCCACTATCATGTACCAGTTTCCTTGGGATGCCGGATCTCCGAGCCTGGCTATTGCCGGATAAGTGCTGGTAAATCCCAAAGAAGAATCGGTGAATTCCCACATAGGCTCCGGTGGAACCTCCGGGTCTGTCACATCGAGAGCGAGATAGGCCGATCTGAAAGTCCTCGTTTCGTTGCCAGAGCCGAAGTTGTCAGTGACATCTACCTCCTTGCCTCCGAGCCGCATTCCCGTGATCAGGATTGTTCCCCATCCCTGAGGGTGGGTCGACGAGGCAGAGAATATCCGCACATCGGAGGCCTTGGGCCTCATGTCGACGTAATAGATGTGGCAGTAATTGGGATCGCCGAGCCACTTGAGCTGGGGCAACAGGTTATAGGGTATGAATCCCCACAGCTCTTCGCCCAGGGTTTTCCCCAGCCCATCCATCCTTCCTATTTCCGGGGTATTCGGATCCTCATCCTGGATGTACCTGCCCGCATTGAAGGCATGGAGCATTCCGTCGTTGCCTCCTGCATAGACGACGTTTCTCCTTTCTTTGTAATGCTGATAAAATTGCGCGTAGGAATCGTCGCCGTAGATATAGTCGAACCTCTCCATGGGCGTTCCCACGTAGGTGGGCGAGGAATTGACGATGTCTCCCAGTTTCCATTCATAGTCAGTGCCCCCGACGTTGACGGTCCTGTCCCTGAAGCCGTAGCTCTCCAGGTCTTCGCCAAGGACATACCTGATGACGTTGCCCGCCTCCTCATCGGTGGAGACATTGAGGAATGGCCTGAGAGTGGACCTGTGGCTGTAATTGAAGTCGTATCGCGACAGGTTCCCCAGATGAGTGTAGATGTGTCTGTCTGTGGGTGACTTCTGGGCAAGAAGGAGACCTCCGTTCCAGAGAGGACGCATGTTATCCATCATCACCACTTCATAGGGATAGTCGGTGTCCTTCTCTCCATCGCCGTCGGCGTCCTGGTACCTTTCCAGTACGGTCTGAGTTCCGTTGAACACGAATTCCACGATGTTATCGGCCGTGAGGGTGAGTTTCTTGTCGGAGTTGGCATCTTCCCTGAGATTACCGTAAGGATCGACCCAGAGGGAATTCAGATAACCGAGCCAGTGGATCTCACGACCGCCCTGAATGAGGCTTGGCTTGAAATAGGCCTGATTGACCGTTCCTTCGCCCCTTGAGGAAGTTGCCAGCACGGCAATAGCAGTGCCCGAGGCGTTTCTCCTCAATATGTCGGTAATCACCCTCAGGAGGGCATCCTCGAGTTCATAACCAGAGGGAGCCTCGAAGTA
>JAGGUL010000105.1 GCA_021158525.1 Candidatus Hydrothermota bacterium
AGAACAAATCGAAGCTCGGCGCAAATGCCATTCTCGGTGTATCCATGGCCGTGGCCAGGGCGGCGGCCGATTATCTCGAACTGCCCCTCTACAGGTACATCGGGGGCATCACGGCCAGAACACTTCCGGTGCCGATGATGAACGTGATCAACGGCGGCGTTCACGCCGATAATCCGCTGGATATACAGGAATTCATGATTGTCCCTTGCGGAGCTCCCAGCTTCAGAGAAGCCCTGAGGTTCGGAGCAGAGACATTTCACGCTCTCAAAAAACTTCTCAAGGAAAAGGGCTACAGCACCGCCGTGGGCGATGAGGGCGGTTTTGCCCCTCCTCTGAAAAGCACGAAGGAGGCCCTCGACTTCATGATCAAGGCCATCGAGAGCGCTGGATACAGCCCCGGCAAGGACATGTACCTGGCGCTCGACGCGGCGGCATCTGAATTTTACAGGGATGGTGCCTACATCATCGAGGGCAACACCCTCTCTTCGGCAGAGCTGGTGAGTTTCTATGAGGAGCTCGTGGAGAACTATCCGATAATCTCGATCGAGGATGGCCTTGCCGAGGAGGACTGGGAGGGATGGAAAATCCTGTACGAGAGACTCGGCCAGAAAGTGCAGCTCGTGGGCGACGACATCTTCGTCACGAACGTGAAGAGGATAAAAAGAGGAATAGAGGAAAAAACGGCGAACTCGGTCCTCATCAAGCTCAACCAGATTGGAACAGTCACGGAGACCATTGAGGCAGTAGAGCTCGCCCATAAAAACGGCCTCACAACCGTCATCTCGCACAGGTCGGGCGAGACAGAGGATACATTTATAGCCGATCTCGCCGTGGGAGTCGGATCGGGCCTCATAAAGACCGGGTCCCTTTCACGGTCAGAGAGGATTGCCAAGTACAACAGGCTGCTCGTGATCGAGGAGGAACTCGCCGGGTCCTCTCGATTCCCGGGAAAAGATGCCTTCAACCCGAGGAGGGTCTGATTGAGATCTCTGTCTTTCGGGGTAAGGGACAAGAAAACGCTCCTCAAATGGCTCTTTATCCCCGTCCTGATGTGGATAGCTTACCAGTCAGCAACAGGCTTCTGGACGATGTACAGGCTCCGCAGGGAGAGAGGCAAGCTCGAAAGAGAGATCGCTGAGCTCACCGCCAGGAAGATAGTCCTGGAGAGACAGAAGGAGATGTTGAAGGACCCCGAAAAGATCGAGGAGATAGCCCGAAAAAGACTGGGAATGCGAAAAAAGGGAGAAAGGATAATCTGGCTCGGCGAGGATTGACCCTCCTCGAAGTATGTTCCAGAACAAATTTCCCCTCTACTTTCACCATCTGTATGTCGAAAACCTGCTACTGAGCTTCTTTCCTGGGACGTCATGAGGGCTCACCGAACTTCCCACGTTTACCCTTTGACCGGAAGGGACATTGCTCCTGTACCGATTTTTACCTCTCAATCCATTCACCGATCAACTGCTCTGAGAATACACGGAGTCAATTGCTGTATGGGGTTAATTGCTGGAAGTTTGAAATTTTAGAATTTTAAAAGTTTAACTTTCTAAGCACTTGAAATTTTTAGCGTTGAGAATTTAGAATTTTTTAAATTTTAGGATTTTCGAAATCTGGAATTTCTGAATCTTGAAATTTAGGCAGTTTAAAATTGTTGACAAAGGGCTCTACCCTACCTATAATGTCAGTGTACAGGGGAGATGCGATGTCATTAAAAATCGCTGTTTCAAATCAAAAAGGAGGCGTGGGAAAAACCACAACTGCCGTGAACCTCGGGGCAGCTCTTCGGGATCTCGGCTACAGTGTGATGCTGATTGACCTCGATCCCCAGGGCGGACTTACCACCCACATGGGTTACAATCCCCTCGCCTTCGAAAAAACCATCTACGATGCACTGATCGGGGAAGCAACCCTCAACGAAATCGCCGTCAGGACCCTTGATTATATCCTCATCCCTGCCAACCTCGACCTCGCCGCGGCAGAGGTCGAACTCCTGAATGAGATAGGAAGGGAATATGCCCTCAAGGACCTCATCAAGGGCATAAACGTGGATTTCGTCATCATAGACACACCTCCCAGCCTCGGATTGCTAACTGTCAACGCACTGACGGCGGCCGATGGGGTCATTATCCCGCTCGAAACACAGTACCTCGCCATGAGGGGACTGTCCCTCCTGCTCAAAATCATAAGAAAGGTTCAAAAAAGGGCCAACCCTGACCTCAAGGTTATCGGTGTGCTCCCCACGATGTTCGACAGGACCATTCATTCCAGAGAAGTAATAGAAGAGATGAGGGAGGCCCTGGGCGACCACATACCTGTACTGACTCCAGTTAAAAGGAGCATTCGCTTCCCTGAATCCTCTGTTGCCGGCAAATCCATATTTGAGTACGACAACAGAGTGGAAGGGGCGAAGGCATATAAAGAATTAGCGGAGGTGATAATAAGATGGCAAAAAGAAGAGAAGGCAGCCTGAGAGGCAAAGGCGTATCTATTTTCTTCGGGGACGACGATGACGAGAGGGAGATCCCTCGTAGAAAAAGCAGAAAGAAAGATGACGGAATTCTGGAAATTCAGACTGCTGGAATTTCAAAATTTCAAAAGTCTGAAATTCCATCTGGGGACGGCAGTGCTGACCCTCCCTTCAATTTTCAGACATCCAAGCGGCTCAAAGAGAGGAAAAGGTCAAAGAGAAAGTGGCAGAGGACAATTTATTTGACCGACGAGGAGGAGTCCACCCTGCTCAAGATCAAGTCCAGGCTTTTCGAAAAGGGCGTGGACGCCGAATACAGCGAAATCGTCGGAAAGGCCATCCTCTATTTCTTCCGGGAATTCGAAAAGGAAATTTAGGGCAGAACGTATCTGGTATTTTTCCCTTTCCCGGACTTCTTGAGTAACCCACGGGACACGAGTTCCTCGAGATCGTGTCTCGCCGTGCGCTCGGAAACGCGCACCATCTCCTGATATTCCTTCCTGGTAATCTCACGATGCAGCCTGAGGTACTCGAGCAGCAACCTCTGTCTCTCGTTGACCTCCACTTCGGGCAATCCCCCTGCGAAAAGCTCAAGAGTGAGGAGAAAACCCCCCTGAACCTCGGTGAAGGTAGGCCGCGGCAGTCCACATTCATCTGCCGATTTCAGAATGAAATTAGTTCCCGCCCCGGGGTATTTGACCATCTCCATCCTCCTGAGTATACGCGCGAGAAGAGGATTCCTGTGATAGGGAGCATGGAGTTTCTCAAGGTCCTGCGGAGTCAGTCCTCCGCAGAGCTTCCCTGGATTCCAGATCTCGAGGGATTCGGGAGACAGCCTTACCATGGTGGGGGCAGGGAACCCGTAATCCCTGTGGGAAACAGCATTCACGATAATCTCTCGAAGAGCCCCTTTGAAACAATTAATTTCCTCGTGCCCAATGATTTTGCTCAAATAAGTTGAGACTGTGTCTTCGAGAATTTCGATTTTCTTAAGTATTGGCCCTTTTATTGAATACGAAACATCTATTTCTTGCTTTTCCAGGTCCTTAAATACTGTAACTTCAATTTCTGTCCCATATACAAAGGCCTCCGGTTCCCTGGCGAAAAGGATCACACCGGCATTGGTCAGCTTGCCGGAAACCATGAGCCCGTATTCCTCCAGAACCTGTCCGAGCCAGAGGGGCGCTGAACCGGTACGCTCGGCAAACAGCTTGATCAGAGCCGAATCCAGCGCATCGAGGGGGACATCAGGCCTCAGGAGGCTGTCATAGCTCTCTCGTCTTCTCGATCCCAAAAGAAGACCCTCAAGCTCGCTCCTATTCATGGGCTGAGGCTCCCCACCCCTCCAGATAAGCAATTTGCCGGAAACCAGATGAGGTTTGTCCATGCTTTCCGGGACAAGAAATACGGCTCTCTGTCTTTCCCTGTCGGTAAAATATAGAAGCAGGGGTGCCAGAGGGGGCTCAAGGGTTTTCTCTACCTCCTCCAGCAAAGCCTCGAGCTCATGGGTATCCTCAGGAGAAAGGGGCGGTTCAAAGAAGAGGTATCCCCCCCTTGAATTTGCAAGCGCAGCCACGTGTTCAGCCACACGCTCCACATCCCTGAAGGAAGGGAGAACTGCAGTCTGATCCACCGTCTCCTCCCTGAAAATCTTTCTAAGTATTTCATCAAACGGCACTTAACACCTCCAGGGTTTCCGGCAAATGCCGGCACTTGCCGGCATTTGCCGGTATTATAATGGTGACACCCTTCGATGTGAATACCCTTTATCCTGCTGGGGTCGGGTCGTGCAGGTTGCACGGCCCGACCCCAAAGCCTCCCAAAGCCACCTTCGGAGGATCACCTGAATTTCGAACGTCCGAGCATTAAAATTAGGGCATGGCGCTTCAACTGAGGGATATTTTCGGAGTGGAAAAGCCGCTTATCGGGGTTATTCACCTACCGCCTTTGCCGGGCTCCCCTGGCTACGGTGGAAACCTGGAAAAAGTGGAATCCCTCGCCCTGGCCGATGCTGAAAGACTTGCAAGTACCGGATTCCACGGGCTGATCGTGGAAAACCTCGGCGATAGCCCCTATTTCAAGGACAGGGTTGGGCCAGAAGTCGTGGCTTCGATGACCCGCATCGCCCTCAAGATAAGGGAAAGAACGGGCTTGCCTCTCGGTGTGAACGTCCTGCGAAATGACGCCATTGCCGCACTGGGAGTGGCCACGGCGTCGGAGGCTCACTTTATCCGCGTTAACGTGCTCGTCGGAGCTGTGGTCTCAGATCAGGGCATTATCGAAGGCGCTGCGGCACAACTCCTGCGCCACAGGAGGTATATATCCTCTGATGTCAAAATTTTTGCCGACGTGGCCGTTAAACACGCCGTTTCTCTCGGCCTGGCGCCCCGGGAAGAGGCGAGAAATGCCCTTTCGAGAGGAGGTGCAGATGCCCTCATCGTCACCGGCGAGGCCACAGGCGAGGAAACCGACCCGGAACTCCTCTCGCTCATAAAAGACGTTGCGGGAGACTCGCCCGTACTGGTAGGCAGCGGCGTAACCCCGAACAACATCGTCAGCTACAAAGAAGCCGATGGGTTTATAGTGGGCAGTTACATAAAAATCGACGGAAAAGCAGGAAACCCGGTGGATATCGAGAGAGCGAGGAGGCTTATGTCAGCCTGGGAAGCCCTTTGACGCGAGGACGTTTCGGGCGGATTCTATATCCTTTTCTATCTGTTCTCTGAGGGAGTCGAGGTCCCTGAATTTCCTCTCCCCTCTGAGCCTCTTGACGAATTCAACCTTAATGCATTTTCCGTAGAGCTCACCTTCGTAACCAAAGATGTGAACCTCGAGGATTCTCGAGCGTCCGTCGACGGTTGGTCTCCTGCCTATATTCATGACGCCCCCGTAGGTCGATGGTCCAAGCTTTATCGAGACCGCATAGACGCCGTCACGGGGCACGAGCTTTAGCTTATCGGGCTCGAGATTGGCCGTCCTGAATCCCAATTTCTCACCGAGTCCGAGGCCTTTCACAACTTTTCCCGAAAGGGAGTAAGGCCTGCCGAGACACTCCGAGGCCCTTTCCACATCGCCGTCCCAGAGAAATTTCCTGATCCTCGATGAATTAACCACCATGTCCCCTATTTTCTCAGGCGGGACGACAGTAAGTCCAAAACCCATCTCTTCCACGTGATTGGCCAGGAAATGTATATCACCCTCCCTGTTTCTGCCGAAGTGGTGATTGAATCCGAGAACTATCCGCCTTGCCTTGAGCCCTTCCATGAGAATTCTCTCGAGGAATTCCCGGGCTCCCATCTCTCTGAGCTCCTCGGTAAAATCCAGAAGCAAAAGGTAGTCGAGGCCGGCCTTCTCGGCCTCCTCTATCTTCTCCTCGGCCGTCATAAGCAACGAATTCTCGTCTCCCGAGAGAACTATACGGGGAGGGATCCTGAAGGTCACAAGTATAGTGGGAGTCATGGCACAGCGAGAGATAACGGAAAGCTCCCTGATTATAGAGAGATGCCCCCTGTGAAACCCATCAAAGCCCCCAACGGTGACGGAACTGGCAGGTATGTCAAGCGGAAGATCTTTCAGGCTTATGACTTTCATTTAAGCGGGGATAACTCTCTTGGGGTAGAGACCGTCCCATTTCATGAACCCAACGCCTATGAAGTCTCCGCTCTCGTCGTATACACGCACGTATTCGAAGGAACGAACGTTCCTCGAACGGGACAGTATCCCTGACACGCCCACGCGGTTTCCGTTTCTGAAATACCACGCCGCCTTTTCTTTCAGAACCACTTCTCCCATGTGAAGGAGCCCTTTATCGGGCGGAATGACCTTTTTTCCCAAATCAGGATCATCCAGATCAACGGCTTCATCCAGAGTAAAATGGCCTATCCGCGTTCTCACCAGGTCCTTCACAATGCCATAGGTTCCCAGCCTGGTCGCAATATCGCGCGCGAGAGACCTTATATAGGTGCCCTTTGAGACCACCGCCCTGATCCGGAACTCGTCCTCTCCCACGTCGAGAAGCTCGATCTCATAAACCGTCACCTTCTTGGGCTTCGGGTTGACCAGCACTCCTTCCCGCGCCAGCTCATAGAGTCTCTTCCCCTCGATTTTGACGGCAGAATAGGCGGGCGGTGTCTGCTCTATCTCGCCCGTGAAATGATGGAGGACCTCTTCGAGCTTAGCCCTGTCTATCGGCGGCACCTCCTTTGTGTCCATCACCTCGCCCGATGCGTCGAGGGTATCGGTGAGGACCCCGAGCTTTATAGTCGCCATGTATTCCTTCTCCACGTCAGTGATGTAAGGAAGGAAACGCGTGGCCTTGCCCAGGCCGATGACAAGGACGCCCGTAGCGTCGGGATCGAGGTTCCCGGCATGTCCGGCCTTCTTCTCCTTAAGCCGCTTCCTCACCTCCTCCACTGCAGTGAAAGAGGTTATGCCCTTGGGCTTATTCAGATTCAGGAACCCATCCATCTGTTCCGACATCCACGTTTTTGACCTCGTGAAAACTGAGATCCGGAGTAAACTTCATCCTCAACTTCCTTGCAAGGGAGGTCCTCAAGAATCCCTTGGCTTTCTGCAACATCCCGGAAAGGCCCTCTATGTCTTCATAGGAGGTGTAATATATCCGAGCATAGCGGAGATCCTCAGACATCTCCACCCTGAGAATCGTGATCCTCCTCAAACGGGGATCCTTCGCCTCAAAGGCAATGGTCTCAGCAATAATCCGCCTGATCTCCTCCCTGACCCTTTCCGATCTCTTGTAAGGCTTCACAGCGCAATTATATCCCTCGCAACAGCTAAATTCAACTTCTTTAATGGAATTTCAAAATTTGGAAATTTTACCCTTCTAAACTTTTAGACTTTTACTCCTTTAAACTTTTGGAAGTTTGAATTTTTAGAATTTCTATCTTTAGCGATTCCGGCGACGCCACAACCTTCACTCCTTCGAACTCTCCCAGTTTTCTCACGTTCTCGAGGTCTATTCGGCGCGGATAGAACCTGAATTTCTTGCCTCCCGGCGTTTCATACTCGACGATCTCCTGAAAATCCGTGGGCAGAACGAGGATAGGGATTTTGACCTTGCCGGCCTGAGCAAACATGTTCGTCACGAGGGTATCCGATATGCCGTGAATGAATTTCGCCACCGTATTTGACGTGGCCGGTGCCACAACAAGAAGATCGTACCTGCCCTTGTAGAGAAACTTGATCTCCGGTGACGAGGGATAAGAATCCCTGAACACCCTGTACCTTTCAAGGAAATCAGTCAGTCTGTTCGCCCTCAGGACCTCGTCGGCGGCCCTGGAGAGGAAGATCTCCGTCTTATCGGGTCCCAGGGCCTCTATTATGGAGACGCTCTCTCTCAAAAGGTATTCGCCGCCGGTTATCGCCCAGGCTATCATTTACTCCACTGCCTTCAGAACTGCTTCGACAGTTAACCTCGATGCCACGATCGATGTTCTCATGATCAGGTAATCGTCCTGGACCTCATTCTCATTGAGACTGCATGAAAAGACGATATCGCCGTCGAAGGGCGTGTGGGAAGGCCTGATACATCGCGCTATCCCGTCGTGAACCGCGACGGCAACCCTCTCAAGCCCTCCCCTGGAAAGGGGAGCATCGGTCACGAAAAGCGCAAGGGTGGTGTTGCTCTCCGGAAAGGCTTTTTTTATCCTTCCGCCCGTCGCCAGGGCCTCGGCGTCCAGGTAACCCTCCCCTTCGGGATTTACCACACCCCTCATTATCTCCCCGCTTGAGGGATCGACAACGTTGCCAAGGGCATTCACCGCAATAAAAACCTGGACCCGGTATCTGTCAACGAGAACCTCTGCCGCACCGAACCCGCCCGGAGAACAGTATTTCATTCCGAGAACCTTGCCCACGGTGGCACCGGCTCCAACTCCCTTCCTTCCCAGTTCAATTGCCTCCGATGCTCTCTCGCAGGCGGTATAGGCTTCCCCTGGACCGGGAATGAAATCGGCCTCTCCCACCCCGAGGTCAAAAATGGCGGCAGCCGGGACGATGGGAACCTTCCTGACGCCTGTCTCGAAGCCCTTCCCCTCCCTCTCAAGGTACTCCATGACTCCCTGGGCAGCCCCCAGCCCGAAAGCGCTCCCCCCTGTGAAAAGGAGGGCATCTATTTTCCTGATCAATTTTCCCTCCTCGAGAAGATCTGTCTCCCTGGTGGCGGGAGCGCCGCCCAGAACCAGGCGCAGGCATCTGGCTCCCTCCTCAAAGAGGAAAACAGTCAATCCCCTCTTCTTTTCAGGATCATCCCAGTGGCCAGCTCTCAGGCCGGAGATGAGTTTCATCGCAACACCTTGACGCCGAGGACCTTCTCCATGTGTCTCAGCATGAACTCATGGGCCTCCCTGTCGAAGGAATCGACACAATCGGCGTAGACCTGGACCTGATAATCCCTGTTGCGCAGATCTGCAACGGTGTACAATACGCAGATATCCGTGCAGACGCCGGCCACAGTCACAAGGTCCGGCTCGAGCTCCTCCAGAATTCTGTCGAGGTCTGTCCCGTAAAAAGCGCTATATCTCCTCTTCTTAACCCTGATCCCTGGAAATCCTGACAATTCCGGTATTATCTCTTCCTCCTCCGTTCCCCGGATGCAGTGGGGAGGCCACATCTTGAACTCGGGATCTTCGGGCTCATGGGAATCCTGGGTGAAGATCAGCTGCGCACCCTTCTTCAGCTTCCTCTCGGCGAGATCCACCACTTTCGGGATAACCCTTTCCCTCACCTCATCCCCACAATAAAGTGGGCGGCCGGGCTCCAAAAAGCCCCTCTGCATGTCGACGATTATGAGCACTTCCTTCATAGATGCTCCGAAATGTATCTCAGCGACTCCCTCAACCTGAGATAGAGATGGGTCCCGTGTCTCGCTGGGAACCTGTCGGGAGGATAGAGAGGGCCCTGGTTAAACACCTCGTAATAATGATCTATGCCCAGGCTCGAGAGGAGATCGTGGACCGCCATGGCATGATATTGAAGAAACAGCTCGTCCTCACCGCCGCAGTCGATGTAAAGGCCGGTATTCAACGAGTCAAGAACTGTATAATTCTGCCCTATCAACGTAAAGACATCGTTGGCGAGCCATTGCTCCCATACGTCCTGCCTCAATCCCACGGTGTCGCCCGGGACCGCGGTGGTATCAATGGGAAGAATGACGCCGAGCCACTGGCCGTCGGGGAGCTGGGCCATCGGGAACTCGTAGTTGAGCGTATCGAATTCCTCCAAGGGCTTAACCACCGGCGAAAAGGCACCGGCCATGGCGAACATCATGGTTGTGAGAGGATGATCCTGATCGAGAAGGGGAGGATAGGGAATTCTGTAGCCCACCACGTTGCCGGTGCTGTCATAAACAGGGTTTTCGAGAAGCATGGCGCCCATCATGTTTATTCCCGTAATGGGATCGGACTCCAAGAACACCTGGAAAGCTATCGGGCCGGAATGCGAGGCCCCGACCCTGAATATATCGGGGTGCGAGACCGTCAGCTTGAGGGCGCCGTAACCACCCATTGAGATGCCGAGAACGCCTATTTTCGTGGTATCGACGGGGTAATTCTCCTCCATAAAGCTCAGAACCTCTTCGGTAATATATGTGTCGTAGTTGCCGAAAGGCGAATCGGTGTAAAAGCTCCCGCCGAGAGAATTCTTCCCATCGGGCATGACGAGAATGCACTTTCTCATCTCACCCGCTGAGATCATGTAATCGGCGATATCGGCTATGTCCTCTATATCCTGAAAGAAACTGTAGTTCCAGCCATACCCATGGAGCAGAAATACAAGGGGATAGGTCGTGGTGGTGTCCAGGCTATCGTAACCGGGAGGAAGGTAAACCATGGCATTTTTAACGCCTATCATCGGGTCAGAGGATGCTATCTCCACTTCCTCCAATACGCCGTGAGAGAGAACAGGCCCCTCAACTTCCTCGACCTTCATACAGGAGATGAGCACAAACATCGAAAGGGCAAAAACAAGCGGCAGTTTTCTCATCGTTATACCTCCATTAAAACCTGAAAGAAAGCCCGATGCCGGCGGCATCGACGCTCAGGGAGTACTCGCCGGGCATGTTGTCGGGCTCCCCGTCCGAGTCCACGTCCACGAAATTCGACACGCTCTTCCTCGAGGCCCTCACGAATTCATAGTTAAAATCGAAGGTGAGCCTGTCGGTCAGAAGATAGGAGAGTCCGACGTTCACGCTGACTTTCGAGTTGATATCCGGGATCAGAGGAGTGAGGGTCGAATCGGTGACGGCCCCCTCATCGTAATAGGCTCCGAGCCTGATAACTGTTCTCTCCCCTCCCCTGTACTCGATCCCGAAGCTGTATTTCCAGGTATTTCTCCAGTTCATCACCAGTGTGTCGTCCGGAAGGGAATCGCCGAAAAAGCTGATCCCAGTTATGTCGAGAGCAATCTGATCGAGGACGCTCCATGTCGTGAGCTCCGCATCAAAGGCCAGCGTGAGGTCCCCGAAGGCGTATGAAATGCCTCCCCCGAGGCTCATTGGAAGCTTCAGCTCTGTGCTCACATCGCCATCTGCCTCGAGGACCCCTCCCTGGAAGAAGATCTTCCCCTCTGGGTCGGCCAAAGACTCAAGCACGCTGTTCTTCGGAAAGTAGATGGCCGAATTGACATCTCCTGTGAGCTTCACTGGCGAGTAATACCTCCCTGAGAGGCCGAGAGTCAGGTTTTTCAGGGGTTCCAGTTTTATGCCGAAGTTCAGCCCGAAGCTCACTCCGCTGCCATCAAACCGAGTATCGATGGGGAAATATCTGAACTGAACCGGCAGGCTGTAGAGGCTCGTGTCGACAGTTACGGGATCGTAAAGCCTGACCTTCCTCAGACTGATCGAGCCGAAAAGGGGCCCTCCCGAGAGGCCGATGGACAGCGGACCGAATTTCCTGGCAAATCCGGCATAGGCACAGGTGATACTTATGTCGCTTTCCCAATCATGTTCGGGAAACGCCTTTGGAGGAGTATAACCCCTTTCGTAGAACCCTATAGGAGGATCGTAGAGGTCCCAAGAAGCCCCGAGGCCAAAAGGGGTGAAAAGGGCGACACCAAACTTCGTCGAGCTGAGAAAATCGGCGTTCATCACGTAGGCGATCTGTGGAAGGACGAAGAGCCTCGATTTGGCGTTTACCCGATACCTCATGGGGTAGCCGCCGTCGTATCCGGGGATCTGTGTGTGGGGGACGTAAGAGGAGAGTGGGCTTATGAATGTCCCGGTGAGGCTGATCTCGTTCATCTCCACTGCGGCGAGGCCGGCCGGATTCCAGAATATAGATGACCAATCGGAAACGACGCTCCTGTAGGCTCCACCCATTGAAAGCCCCTTCGTGCCGACTCCCGACAGGGAAAAACCAGCCGCTGTCAGCCACGAGGCGGTCATAAAAAGCAGGATAAGTCCCCACAATCGGTATGGCTTCATGATTTCCTCCTATTTGGAAAAATTATAAGCACAACTCCCCCTGAATTAAAAGACCCTAAAGCACCTTAAAGGGAACGGGTACGAAGGTAATAATAAAGAGCAAAAAGGAGATCCACGCGACGGTCCGGCGCCTCCCGTCGAGCCGTGTGACATTGTTAAGAGGCGGAGGATGGTCTAATCCCAAGAAAAGGGCGAGAAAAGCCCAGAACCAGTAGCCTGGCCAGAGGAACCCCAGCCCCAGAAGGATCAGGAAGAAGGCTCGAGCAACAAATCTGTGGTTCTTCCCGAGGAGAGCATAGGCTATATGTCCTCCGTCGAGCTGACCGAGGGGAAAAAGATTCAGGGAGGTGATGAAAAAACCGAACCATCCGGCATAGGCCATTGGATTGAGAAGAAGGTCGTGCCCCTGAGGAGCGCTTCCCTTCACGAGATTCTCGAGAAATCCAAATAGAAGGGAACTCCCCATGAGAATACCCCCTTCCGCCGTCTCCCTGGGCACATATCTCGAAAGGTGAATGCCGACAACGGTTATGGGCAGGGCCACCAGCGCCCCTACAATGGGCCCGGCAGCCCCGATGTCGAGCAACACCTTCCGTGAAGGGATCGGTGACTTGATCTTGATAAACGCGCCCAGCGTCCCGAGAAGGGGATGGGGAACGGGAAGGAAATAGGGCAAAGTGGCCTCCACGTCGTGTCTCCTTGAGGCAAAGTAGTGTCCGAGCTCATGACATCCCAGTATCAGAAGGAGGGAAAAGGAAAAAGGGATGCCGTGAACGAGCGACCCGGGAAAACCTATAAAAGGGTTGATGCCCTTAAGCGTCACGCCCACAACAAGGGTCGTAAACACGGTCAAAATGAAAAGAACCAGGTTTACTAAAGGATTCCCACGCCCGTACCTGTATTCCCGAAAGACGACCACCTCGTAATAGCCCGTCCCCCCTTCCCTTATGGAGGCATAATAGCCGGCCTTTTTCAATTCCTCATAAAGAGCCTCGGCCGACCTATCGGGATTGTAGAAAAAATTTCCCCTGAAAATCCTGTAGGTCGAGTCCTCCTGAAACTCATGAACCCACATGTATCTGCTGACTATCTCAGCTATATCAGGGCCGTTCATATCGGATCTATTATAAACCAATTCATGGCGATGCTCACCTAATCTCGATCTTCTTCCACCTTCCCCTCTTGAAAAGCACGGCGGAAATGATGCCCCTGAGACCCCAGTCGGAGATCGTCCCGAGCCAAACGCCGAATATGCCCAGCTTGAAAGTTATGGCAAACAGGTAAACCAGTGGAATCCTGAAGGCAAAGGTTCCGAGAAAGGAGAGGAAGAGAGGACTCACAGTGTCGCCGGCGCCCCTCATCCCTCCTGTGAGCGTCATGGTGAGTGCTATGGAAGGCTGCTCAAAGGCAGCGACGATTATGCACAACACCGCCATCTCGCCGACAGCCTTGCCCGGGGAAAAGAGGGAGACAAGGGCCTCGGGGAAAAGGACGAAGAACATCCCGATCAGCGTCATGACGACCATGGAGAAGAAGGCCGTTCTCCAGGCGCTTTTTTCCGCGATTTCCTGGAGCTCAGCCCCGAGTCCCTGGCCGACCAGCGTTGCTGCAGCTGTCCCGAAACCTATACCAAGCATGAAGGACATGGATTCAATTCTCACGGCTATCTCATGGGCTGCCAGGGCTATAGTGCCGAGACTCGTCACTATTCTGAGGAAGACCACGAAGCCGAGCCGCAATACAAGCTGCTCGAGTGCGGTAGGAGTGCTGATCTTCACGATGTGAAAGAGAAGCTCCCTATCAAATCGGAGGATGCCTCCCCTTCCAGGGCCCTTCAGGATCATCCTCCAGAGAAGAACCGTATAGATCACCATCCCGAGCACAAAGGAGCTCCCCGTCGCTATTCCGGCGCCTAATACCTCGAGTCTCGGGAAGGGTCCCGGGCCGAAGATGAGCAGGTAGTTCATCAGGATGTTGAAACTGTTCATGACGAAGGTTATCTTCATCGGGGTTCGCGTATCGCCGGCACCCCTCATTGAAGCTCCCGCCACAAAAAGGAAGAACCTGAAGGGGGCGAAGAGCAACACCGTCCTGACGTATATCGTGCCAAGCTTTTTGACGAGGGGACTCACTCCGAAGAAACCGAAAAACAGCGGTGTGAAGAGGTACATGAAGAGAGCCACAAAAACTCCTATGGCGATGCTCAGAGCTATGGCATTCAGAGCCGACCTGCCCGCTTTTTCGTAGTTCCTCGCCCCCACGAATCTGGCCACAGTGGCCGTTGCACCAACCGAGAGGGCCTGGAAAATGGAGGTCACCACGAAAATCATGGCTCCGCCCAGCCCCACGCTGGCTATGGCGACGGTGCCGAGCCTGGCGACCATGAGCATATCGACAAAGAAGACCATCGTATGGAGCATGTTCTCCAGGAGGGCCGGCCAGGCAAGCTGGAAGATAAGGTAGGTGAGAGGTTTACCCTCGAAATCAAGCCTTTCCAATCCCCTCTCCTTCCATCTTCTTGCCGCCTATGTACAGGTCAACAACTTTCAGGTCTCCGGGTTTGGAATCAGGCTTCCCTCTCAGGATCAGGAGATCTGCGAGATAGCCCTCACACAGCCTCCCCTTGAGGTTCTCCTCAAAGGAAAAAAACGCGCCGGCTTCCGTGTAAAGGGAAAGGGCCCTCTCCATATCCAGTCTCTGGCTCTCTATGGGATGGTTTACTGCCCCCTCGAGGCCCAGAAGAGGCGAGGGGGGCATGCTGTCAGAGCCGAAGGCCACCTTCAATCCCGAATTACAAAGGGCGCGGAAGGGATTGTTTCTCGACCAACGTGTCCTTCCGAGAAAATCTTCATACATCCCCCCTTTCATCCCCCATCTCGCCACGAAATTGGGCTGGACCGAAAGGTAAAGCCCAATTACGCGGGCTCCGTTGACAGACCTGTCCAGGGGAAACTCGAAATGTTCCATCCTGTGCCTCAAGGGATTGCCCGGAGAGATCGCCCTTCGATATCCCTCTATAACCTGCTCTATCGCCCTGTCACCTATGGCGTGAATGATCACCTGCAATCCAGCACCTTCGGCATTCCTGACGAGGTTTTCGATCTCATCGGAGCTCAGGAGCAGGACGCCCGATGTACTCTCACCCTTATAGGGCTCGAGGAAGGCCGCAGTCCTGGCACCTACCGATCCATCGGCGAAAGCCTTTATCCCCCCGACTTTGAGAAAGAGGCTCCCGAAACCCGTCCTGAGTCCGGCTTCAGCGATGGCCCGTAGGAACTCGCGGTAAAAACTGTGGTAGACTCGCAGCTTGAGTTTCCCTTCCCTCTCGAGTTTCTGGTAAATCCCGAAAGTACGAGGGGTCCCGAACTCGTGAACCGACGCCACGCCGAGCCCCATGTATTCCTTCTGCCCGCGGAGAATGCCCTCCTCGATCTCCCCGTCGTCGGGAGGAAAGTATCTGTTGAGGTTAAGAGGAACGTCTTCGACCATAAGTCCCGTCTCCCAGTCCACCCCATCGATCCCTTCCGGCAAAAGCTCCAGAGCTTTTCGGTTCCCCACGGCCACATGACCGCACACACGTCTGAGTATCACGGGCCTGTCGGGGGCTACCAGGTCCAGCTCCTCCCGACGCGGCATGCGGCCTTCTTTCCACCCGGATTGATCGAAATCCACGAAAATATAGAGATTCCTCTCCCTCTCGGAAACAAAATGCTTGACGAACTCCAGCACGTCCTTGAGCGAGGAAAAGCCCTCCAGAGAAGGCCTGTTGCGGTCAATACCGTAAGCATAGAGGTGAGAATGGGCATCTATGAAAGCGGGAAGGAGCATGAACTCACCGCTGTATTCTGTAAATGGAAGATACTTTCCCAGAAAAAGGGCATCATCCCTCTCGAGAACGCCGTCGATCCTGTCGCCGTTCACGAGAAGGGCCATTCCCTTCCGGAATTCTCCGTCGAGGAAAATCCATTCAGCCGATATGACATACCGATCGTCTTTCATCCCTGGACAAAAAGTAGCGGGTCGATCCTCGCATTTTTCTGGAGGACCTCGTAATGAAGATGGGGACCTGTACTGAGCCCGCTCGTCCCCACCGACCCGATTATCTCTCCCCTTTTGACCTTGTCGCCGGGCTTAACGAAAATCCTGTCCAGGTGGCCGTAAAGAGTCCTGTATTGCCCGTTATGATCTATAAGAACCTGATTGCCCAGGCGTTCGGAATAGAAAGCCCTCAGGACTATACCGGAGGCGGTAGCAATAACTGGCGATCCGAGAGGCGCAACGATATCGATGCCAGGATGTTCTCTGGAGAAAGTCCGACTTATTACCCCTTTCACGGGCATCCCCGAGGGCACATACTCATCGGAGGGCGGGAGCTCCTCGGCGGCTTTTTCCTTTGCTTCAAAAGAGGCAGACGAGGGCGGCCTGTTTTCCCTTTCGCCCTCATTTTTCAGGGCAAAACCTATATCGGGCGGGGGCGGACTGTACTGCAGGCCGAGCATCTCCGATACCCTCTTTCTGAATTTCTCGAGCTCCTCGAGCCTTCGCGCGAGCTCCACAACCTTGGCATTTTCCTTCCTCAACCTGGCATTCTCCATCTTCAGGAACCGCGCCCTCAGCACCTCCTTGTAAAGTGAACTGTAGAAGACCGTGGTAATGAGAACGAGAAGGACAAGAGCAAGAAACAAAGAAGCAACGAGGTAAAATAGCCTCTTCCTGATGAAAAACTGAAAGCGGCCGCCTTTTTTCGAAATTATAATGACGGTATAGCCTTCTTTCATTCTATTATCTTAATTTATCGGCCATAGAGGGTCAATGAACAATCTCGCCGAGGAGCAGAGGAAGATAAAAACAGTCCTCCGCTTTCGAAACACTCTGTGCTGATCTATCCCGGCTCGGCCTTATTCTCAGAGGTTTCGCAGCACCCTGCTCAGCGCAATAGCACTCTGAATCTCTCCTCTCCCTTGCAGGTTCTGGAGGTCTTCTCCTCCTTTTGTTCCGTGTCCCTTCCGGGGCAATCGGGAGCAGGACCTCCCGCAAATAGATAGTTAGCGAGATATGTCAGATCGCTCACGCTCGTTGTTCCATCGCCGTTCACATCGGACGCCCATAGAGAGGTCGGAGGCGGTCCACCTTCGAAAAGGTAAATCGCGAGATATGTCAGATCGACAAAATCTACACCTCCATCTCCATTGACGTCTCCACATATAACTCCAGTTGTCTGTGGATAGAAGAAGCCAACGGAAAGGTCATAGGATGAGGATTGAGCCTTCCCGGCCAGGCATTGACCAAGAGCAGCGCGATGCCCTAAACTCCCTGAATTTGACTTTATTCCGCCGACATCAAAGACATACCACTTTATGCTGTAGACCCTTCTCCCTGACCTTTCTGTAGATTTCTCCCTCAGCGTCAGGTTCCTTTTTCCCTTCGAAGGAGAGATACCAGGGCTAAAGGGAACAATTAAAAGCGTAACAAAAAGAACTCCGGGCAAATTAATTCCAATTCCTCCCTTGCGTAAAGGCATGACCTTCTCTCCTCTATCTCCTGTGCCCTACTTCCCTGAGAGCTGGCTCCATCTCCTCTTTTAGCCTGTCGTCAGCTCTACTCGTTCCAAGATTTCGCCTTACTTCCTCTTTAGTGGACACATACTTCTTCTTTCCAGCGATCTCTTTTGAGGCAGCTCTCCTTCCCTTCGTCTCTTTCGCTACCCTGTTCCTCATATCACCACTTTTCCCGCCAATTTTATTAACATTCACCGGATTCTCTCGCCTCTCTTTTCCCCTCTCCACTCCGATCGCTATCCATGTAAATTCGCAGTTGGGATCTCCAGCACCAGATTTCACCGTAAATCCCTCCCTGGATCTTTCAGCTATGTACAGCCCTGAGTAAGAACCCACTGGTGTAACCGTTATCTCGACCGGCTCCTCTTCTGTCAAAAACTCCGAAAATGAAGAACTGAACCTTATGTGGGCAATGCCGTCTGTGAGCTTCCCTGTTCCGTGGGCGATCAGCTCCTGGCGCTCTGCCTGTACGGAAGAAAAGGCCTCATACTCCCCTTTAGAACTTTTCTTCATCGTATACCAGCCTCCAGCGGCGTATGCATTTCCATCGGTATAGAAAACGAAATCTGCTACCTCATACATACTTGAAGAAAATACCGCCAAAATATGACCAGGGCCCGCATACCATTTCTGTACCCATAATGTCGGTATAGTATCAACGTAATTCTCAAAGCGACCTCCTATACCACCACTTGAATGAGCCTCGATAGCAACGCCCTCGGTATAGTGAATGTTTATTCCAGTTTGTGCATTTAAGATACCGATACCCTCCCCTTGAGCATCCTCAATCAGGATGCCCGCAGCCGGTTGGTCAAGATGGATACCCCAGTTCTGGGCATTGGATACCTTCACTCCCATAAAACAATCCTCCACGTAAAGGCCGCGACTCGCTGCGTGGGAAATCCGTACACCGTCACCCGTGATAGAGTCCAAAAGAATCCCAGTGGACGCATTCTCAATGTTAATCCCGTGATCACCTGCATTTTTGATGTAAAGGCCATCATCGCCCACTCCCATTAATGTGATTCCATCGTCACTTGCGCTATCAACGTATACCCCATCCCATTGTGAATACTTGACTCTCAGTCCATACCATCCGGCAGTATCCACCAGCAGGCCGTTCTGGTTAGCTTTGTAAACACGAAAACCATGATCACCTGCTTTTACCACGCCATACCCGTCGTAGCCAGCGGAATCTATCAAAACACCATTAAAACCAGCACTCTTTATCCGCAAGCCATACCAGTTAACCGAATCGATATAAATTCCATATCTCGACTGATTCCCGATCCGCAGCCCGGCGAAGTCGGCATTTCCTATAAAGACGCCATAGGAATCTGAAGGTGCTACCTCTAATTTTGCCCTGGGATTTGAAGTTCCGATTCCAACTCTCCCTGTCAGCCGATACACCGTATCACCCTCTATTTCCCAGTCTCCATCCGGTGAGGAGTGCACCGAATATACCGCAGTATCAGCATAGGTCGAATAAAAGGCATTCCCCACACTAACTATCGGCATTAGAGGTTCAAATTCAGGGTCAGGCGGTATCTGAATACCCAACCAACGAATCCGTCCAAATGCGCTCCTTGGAATCGGATTTACACTGCCCAATAATACGGTAAAGAAGCCATCTTGAACGGGAACACCATCTTGAGTTTCAGTCCAGATAGGTACAGAGCCAGTTGAATCCCTGTAAATGGTAAATATCATGGTATAATTGCTGTCAGGAACAGGATCGCCCGATGCGTCCGTCAGTCTCCCCTGATAGTTCATCAAGGATGGGACCTCACCAGATAGAGGCACCACCAACACTGCTACCATCAACATCACGCACACCTTCATCCTACATACCTCCTGTTTGGACTGAGCCTGTTAAAGACCTCCAAATCCATTGAAATAACTCGTTGTTCTCATACCATCATCTTTGCCCATACCATCACCGCCCTAAAGCTATCTCCTTGTTTACCTCGGCCTCGCCAACTCCCGTGCCTGTGTCAGCGGCAGACAGGTGATGCCTTCGTAATTGAGGAAAGAGGGACAGTCTGTAAGGTTAGAAGGAGATTGCTTCACCGGGGATACTAAAGGAAGAGAATGGGATAGAGGTTCGGGTGCCCGCCTGTGAAGAAAGGTAACTTCTATCTTTTTATGGTGATTTGCTTGAGGGCAAGATAAAGTCCGGTTTTTTATTTGTACGGGAAGAGGCCGGCGCTGAACGGGGCGAGGGCCATGAGAAACTCCCCGATGCTCCTGAAGGCTTACAGGAGGCGGACGCATGTGGAAGGGTTTCTTTTGATAGTCACGCGGAGGCAAAGGTTGCTGGGAGGGAGGTGGATAGGAGAGGTTTCGATATACATAACATCGAGTGTTAAAGCGTATCTTTCGAAGTCGATAGCAGGGAGCAGAATGAAAGTGGACCTTCTGAGCGCGTGAAAGAGAGAGGAATTTCATAATGCGGATATTCACGCACAGGCTACCTTTCACCTCTCAGCTCCCTTTTTGTCTTTATAGAAAGAGATCGGGAAATTGTCAATAGGTTTTTCTTAAATTAATTTGTTGTCATAAAAGGGGATAATAAAGGGACGACACTTTTCGAATTAAAGGATTGATCCCGGGAAAACCGCTTCGCTTTCCTTTAAGGGGATAGCTTCATCTGCCCGTTAAAGCGGAACTGGGCCTCACCTGTAGGCGCGGACTCCGATATAGGAAGTCCCGATATCCTTCTTGACGATGGAAATCCTGTCCGGATCGACACCCTGAGCGATAAGAAACCGGCGGATCGTTTCAGCCCTTTCAAGCCCCTTCTCGCCGCTGTAAATGATCTCAAAATTGTCATAGACTCTGGCCAGCGAGAGGAGGCCTTTCCTAGAGCTATCTGTGAGCCCCCCCGATCTGCCAAAACCGACCCTCACTATCTCCTCTGCCCTCTTCTCGAGGAGATAATTCCTGTCTATCCTCTCCCCCTCTTTCAGATAAAGGCTGTCGATCGATTCGTGATAACCATCGGCCGTGATTCTCAGGACGTAATGGCCGCCGGGAAGGTTCTTTATGGAATAAACACCACCCAGTGCCGGGTTGCTCCGGACGGCCCCGCTGTCGGGCCCCTGATATTCGATGGTCGCGGAGATTGCCTTGCCCGTTTCACTGTCCCTGACAAAGCCAACAATGACCCCCGACCTCAGCTTCTTGAGGAAGATGTCTTTCTTTATCCTGGATCCTGCCACAACGAGAATGGAATCCTCGGCGGAAACATACCCCTGGCTCTGAACCCTCAGCCTGAGCCACCCCTGGGACAGATCTTCGAGGATCAGCTTCTCGCCTGCGCCGAGACGGTGAACACCGCTGATCACACCGCTTATGTAGACATCAGCGGGTATGGGATCTCCCTTCACCGCGTCGAAAACGGCGATTTCTATCCTGCTCCTGCCGGGCTTCTTTATCTTGGGCTTCGGAGGTTTAAACTTCTGAACTCCCAGATCAACGGCCAGCCCCACGTGGTGCGTGAGGCCGAGCAGATTGTAATCTACCAGTGCGTAGTCAAAGCTGAAAGGTCCTTTCCTGAGAGAAAAACCTCCCCTAAGCCCCTTTTCATCGGATTGAGACCTCACTTTGTAGCCAAGTCTCACCGAAAGAGAGCGGCTCAAATCTATGATCAGGCCGATCCCCGCCTCCGGCGTTAGATCCCTGAATTTAACCAGGTTGAAAACGACATCGGTTTTTCTGTAACGGTAACAGGCACCGAAGGACACCTTACGGGGGAGAAAAGCCCTGGAATTCTCGTATCTCAAGGTGGGCCCCAGATTTTGAACGCTCAATCCGAAAGTCGCTGATTTCCACCGATATAGAAATCCTATATCCCCTGCCACGCCCTTCCCATGGGCTTCAGCCAGATTTTCGTAAAGAACCTTAAAGCTGACCCCGGCCCACAGGTTCTCGGTAACCCTCTGGGTCAGGCCCAATGCCAGAGCGGCCTCAGAAGGGCTGTATTTCCCGAGATAATCGCCTTCCTCCGACCACCTCTCCACGCTGCCATAGCCCGTGTAAAGGGCACCGAGACCCACATAACGTCCCGGAGCAAGAGGCAGCCTGTAAACCAGAAGCTCGTCCCTTATACCCGCGAAATATTCCCTGTGCTCGACGGCGATATATCTCCTCCTTCCCTTGCCCATCAGATTGGCCGGATTGTAAAGGAATGAGAAAGGCGACAGCGGATAGGCGGTAAGGGCCCCTGCCAGTGCCGCGCCGCCAGGTCCATAGTCGAGCATTAGAAGGGGAAAGGCTGAAGTGCCTGCCCCATCGGTCCCGGTTATTATGGCCAGAAGCAAAAGTTTTAACATGTTATCTTGCCAGAATCATCTTTTTCACGATTTTCCTGGTTTTCCCATCGTCTCCAGAAAGCTTGAGGACATAGAGGTAAACTCCCGGCGTTACTACATCGCCTCTGTCGTTTTTGCAGTCCCAATCCACAGAATGATAACCCCTGCTGACCCTTTCACCCCTGAGGAGCTCTCTGACCCGTTTGCCCGTCCTGTCGAAAATCACGAGATCCACCCGTCCGCCCACAGGCGCGAAGTAAAGAAAACGCGTCCAATCGCTGAAGGGATTGGGATAATTGTGAACGCTGTAACTGCCCCACAATTCAGCCCTGAGAAGAAGCGAATCCCGAGTTTCGGGCCATCTTCTCGAGAGAGCAACTATCCTGACCACAAGGGGCGGCACGGTATATGGAGGAGACGGCATAACTGCTTTGTCGGGAGCATCTATCAGTGCCCCGAACTTACAGGTATCCCCGGATGAAAGGAATACGAGATGATACCTGCCGTGAGCATCGCCTCCGGTCAGGGTATCTCCCGCAGAATCAGCGAGCCAGATCCTCCATCCTCCTGTGGTATCCAGAATTTCCATATAGGCATCGATGCTGTCGGGAAACTCACCGCTCCAGGTCAAAAACAGGTTGGCATAGAGAGTCGCTCCTGGATTCAGAAACACCGTCGTATCAGGCCAGACATCCAGGCCGAGCTCCAGGGGGATCACCCTGGTGATGATCCTGACGGAATCGATCCTGGACGGATCGCTGCCGGAGAAAGCCCTCACATAAAGGGTGTCGGCGTAACCGAACTCGGTCTCCACAGGGGGCACGACAGACACGATAAAATGGCGAGGGCCGAAATGGGGAGGCAGCAATCCCAGATCCGGGTTCCCATCTCCGTCAGTATCCTCGAGCTGCGAGGGGAAGTCATAATTCAGAGCCCTGTAAATCCAGCCCTCAGTGCCGCCGCTGAACTGGATTTCCACGACATCGGAAGAGTTTCCCGTATTGAAGGCCCTGAGAAAATAGTAAACTTCATGGCCAGGCTTAACCGTGCCCTCTGTGTCGGGCTCCAGATAGATCCCGTAAACCGGGAGAATGGTCACGTGCACGTATGCCTCGGCTATGACATCCGGGTCCACCGTGGATCTGGCAACAACTGTGTCCGTGAACTCAAACCCGGAAAGGGCATCCTCAGGCGCATATATCCTGAGGAGGAAAAAGGCCGTATCTCCCCGTTCGACCGGAAGGTCCGGGATCCCGTTCTCGTTGTGGTCGCCGAGAGGATCGAGCCCCGAGGAATCAATCAGGGCCGATGCAAATCCCTCTGGAATCCCTCGCTGATAAATATCAAAGGTATCGGATAACCCACCGCTGTTCACGATGTACATCAGAAAAGAACCCGAATCACCCGGCACCAGGGCCATATCTCCGGAGGGCCCGACCTCAAACCTCGCCCACGGGCCTATTACGGAGGTCAGGGTCACCGAGTCCCTGGCTACAGTGTCTATCGATGAGCGAACGAAGACCTCGGTCAGGCCGTAGAAACCGGATGGAAGATCCGGCGGTGCCGTCACCTTCACGGAAAAACTGAAGATGGAATCGGGATCAAGGGGCCCCGTATCGGGCAATCCATTTCCGTTGTGGTCAAAGAGGGGGTTCAGGCCAGCCGAGTCCAGTATCTCAGCAACCCAGCCGGAGCCGGTCGTGAACTCTATATCGAAGGTATCTGGATAATTGCCGAGATTTTTCACGAACAGGATATAAAAAACCGACGAGTCTGGCAGAAGGGTATCGACCTGATCTGGCCAGAGATCGGGTCCTGGATGAGGATAATCCCTGAAATAGACGTGTATGCTGTCAAACCCCAGTTTGGAAACGATGCTGTAATCGAGTTTGAAATCCACCCTGTACTGGATATAGCGGGCCGAATCTATCTCGAGAAGCTGGCCCTGCGACACCTGGAGCCAATCGGAGAGGGAATCGGGGTCCATGCCGGTCCTTATGCTCACGTTAACGCGGCAGTTCCCCGGCAATTCGGCCCAGAAACGAAGGGAATCGAGTATAACGGGCCTTCCTGCGTCGAAGACGGATGAGAGATAGCTTTCTTCAGGGCCCCTGTCCCACAGGTTCCCCAGAGGAGAGAGGCTGAAGAACCTGCCTGCGGCATGGGTATAAAACTTGACCGAACTGTCGGGATCGAAACCCGAGGGCGTCCCCCAGAGAAGCCAGGTCGAGTCCGTCGGGGGCCCCTGCATCTCCCCCAACAAGAGGTCGAGCCATCCATCACCGTCGAAATCGGCCACAAAAGCTCCAGAGCAGGCATTGGGGCCTTCTACAGAATCCCTGACAAAGACATCAGAAGAAACCTGGTAGTAAATATAGTGGGGAGACACTCCCCTGCCGAAGAAAATATCTGTAAGCCCGTTCCCGTCGAGGTCACCAACCGCAACACTCATCGCCCCGGGAACGTAAAACTTGCGGCTTTCCTGGCCCACATTCCCTCCCGTAGCTCCGAGGTAAAGCGTAGAACTATCTGATCCTCTCTCAGCGAGGCAGATTTCGAGATATCCATCGCCGTTCACGTCGAATATTGCGAGCCCCTGGGCATCATGGCTGGGCAGAGTGTCAATTCGGATGACGCTATCTCCTTCATAGAACAATATGAAAAGTCTCTCTCCTGCTGTTGTCAAAACGGGATCGAGACAGCCGTTGAAATCGAAATCGGCGATCCCCCCGATCTGAGTGGCTCCTTCCAGAGGCAGACTGTCCTTCACGAAGAAAGAATCGGGGAAAAGCCCCACGTCCAGCCCCCAGAAAACATAAGGATGGGCATCTGAGGCCGAACTTGTAAAGAGGATATCCAGCTTTCCGTCCCCATTGAGGTCGGATACGAGGGGCACCTCAGCGCTCCTTGTTGGCAGATATACGACGTCGGAAGGCGAGAAGCCCAAAGGCCCTCCCCAGAAAAGGAGCGAGAAGGTATCGGTGACGAAGTTTATCTGCTTGACGGCGATAACTACATCTACGTAGCCGTCGCCGTTGAAGTCGGCCATGGCACATCCGCCGTTCTGAGGGCCGCTGGCGACGAAGAGGGAATCGAGTTCAAACATGTGTCCCACGGGAAACATATGATAATGCATGTATATGTAAGCGTAATCGCTGGGAATCCCCCTGTAAGAATTGGGGAAAAACAGGTCGATGTAGTTGTTATCGTCGAAATCCAGGTCCTGACCGACGATCCTGATGCCCCCCTCCGACGGGGTCCATATCCTCGATCCGAGGGCAGATCTCACCTCTTCGCCTGTGGAGAGCAGGTGATACTCGGCGCCGTCGGAGAAATCTTCAAAATTCCTCTCCACCCAGACATCAGCCCGGAGGAAAAGAAAAAGTCCCCAGAAAAACACACCTAACCACACCTTGGCCATTAATTAAATTTAAACTTTTGGATCAAAAAGGTCAAGGAGACGCTTTTCCTCAAAAATAATCTTACCGAAAGGGGTATTGTTTCCTCAAAATACCCAAACAACATTCATGGGAAGCTCCTTATGCCTTACCATTAGCCAAAACTTAAAGGAGGAACTCCCCATGAACG
>JAGGUL010000029.1 GCA_021158525.1 Candidatus Hydrothermota bacterium
AAAGCTATTTGTGGTGGAAAATGGCACCGCTGGCGAGATATTCAGCTCCGAAGACATAAACGGGGCTGACGGCCTCGCCATAAGAAAAGGGGAAATCTATATCAGCGGCTACAACTCGGGAAAAGTGGTGAGGCTCATCCTGGAAGATAAAAAGGCGGTGAACCCGAAGGTCATCAGGGAAAAACTGACAACGCCGGCGGATATCTGTCTGAGCCCAGGCGGAGATACTCTATACGTACCCCTTCTGCAAAAGGGCAAAATCGTCACCGTGGAGCTGAAGAAGTAGCTCAGAAATCAAGAAGGCTCAACTTGCCCGACTTCACCCTTCGGGCTTCGATCTCCGTCTTCAGGAGGAAAAGTTCCAGCGTGTTCTCAACTCTGCCGCCGAAAAGGTGTCCCCCGGCCACGCTGTGGTCTCCGAAAGCCAAAGCAGCGTGAATGTGAAAAAACCCATCTTTTCCCGGGATTAGCGAACCGGACAGGCTAACAACCTCACCGGCCTCCTCGAATTTCCTCCTCCTGTATTCCTGGCCATCGAAGTAGCCGAGTTCCGCATCCTTCAACATCCCTGCCGCCGAGAGAACCACGTAAAAACCGCTTTCGCCAAGAAGTCCAATTAGACCTCCGGGAAAATCCTCCCCTTTTTCATACCTTATAACGATAACATCACCTGCCTTTTTGAGAATCATTCTCTGCTCCTTTTTTGAAATTATATCGTGCCTTTCCGGCGCCGTCAAAATCCTTTGCACTTTTCAAGGGTAGTTGCATTATGCAAAGAAAATGCCCTTCTACGGGGGCAAAAAGCCCAAAATCGATGGCAGGAGCTTTGCAGTCTACACTTCAAATGGCGATAGAATCGGTGGAACTCGGGGAGGGAGCCCTCCGTGTACTGGGCGCATATTACCTGCGTCGCTCATCTGAGAGGGGCAAGGCAGAAACCCCTCTGGACCTATTTGCCCGAATCGCGAGGAAAATATCGGAGGGCGAACTGATCAGGGAAGGGCCCACTGAGGCTGAATACTACGAAGGGGTTTTCCTCTCCCTCATGACCAGCATGAAGTTCATACCCTCGCCTCAGATAATGCTGAACGCCGGCTCCAGGGAGCCCTGTCTTTTCTCCTGCCTGGGTCTGCGCCTGCCCCTTGATGTGCCGCCGGATCTCTTCGAAGTGCTCAAAACGGCCTCATCGGCCGTGAGGAAAGGCTGTCAGGTGGCTCTTAAGTTGAAAACAGAAGGGGAAATCGCAGGGCTGCACCACCTTGCCGGAAGCGTGGCGGGAATGCTGGAAGGCTTCATCACAAGGCCTTCTTCCGTCTCCATCTCCCTGGACCTCGAGAGCTTTCCAGCCTTCCAGTTCTTCAGGGAGCATAACCCCCTGTTCAGCCCTCACCTGACCGCCTATGCCCAGATTTCAGGCCGGTTTCTGAGCGCTCTCAAGCGAGGGGGACGCATAGAGCTGATAACCGAAGAGGGGACATTCAGAAGGGTTCGGGCAGAAACCCTCCTCGCGGAGCTCCTGAGCATGAGCAGGAGAACGGGATTTCCCTCATATTTTCTGATTCGCGGGGCATGGAGAGGCGATAGGGATGCCGCAGCCACACCCTGCGGCGACAACTTCCTGGGGAACGGCCAGACCTGCGTTGCAGGCAATATAAATCTGTCCCGATGTCTGAAAGAAAGGGGAGAGAGGACGGTCCTGGATTGGGAGGAACTGGGAGATGTGGTCAGAAAGGCCCTCAGGTTTCTCATTGACGCCTGCGAGATATCGACCGGGCCCAACGGGGAAAAGCCACACGGTGAAACGGTCAGGCTGTCGCTCGGTGTCATCGGCTTCGGAGAAGTGCTCCTGAGAATGGGGATTCCTTATGAATCGGGCGAGACACTGAGAATCGCGGATGAAATAGCTTCTTTCCTGAGAAAAGAGGCCCTGAAGGAATTTCATAAACTCGAGGAAGAGTCAGGGGAGAGGGAAAAGGTCCTGTTCGGCCTCGCTCCGGGAGCCGAGGCGGCCGTGATAGCGGGAACAAGCCCCGGACTTGAGCCGGCTTCTTGCCTTCTCATCCTCCTGAGCAGGCTCTCTGGCGGAGAAGGCGTGCTCGATCTCGAGCATGTCTTCGGCGGTGATCTCAGGATAACGGACCTTCTATCGGGGGACTACATCGATATCCTCCTGGATAGCGGGAAGATCCAGGACGCAAAGAGCCTGAGCGACGAGGTCAAGGCGCTGCTGCCGTCACCTTACGATGTAGACCCTCTCTTTCACATGAAACTTCAATCTGTTTTTCAGAGGCATTTTGACGGCGGGGTCTTCAAGAACATCCCCTCGCCGGACAGCGAAGAGGATATGGCAGAACTGTTTCTGTCCGCCCTGAGGCTTGACATCAAAACCCTCCATTTTATGCCTCAATTGAGGCCCGGAGGCCAGTTCGATATTCAGGAGTTATTCTACGATCCCTTCCTGTGTGAGGGGACTGGCATTTTCTCGTCAAAAGGAGGAAAGGGGGAGAATCGAAAATGAAACTCTTCAGGAGATTTGCTCTGGGTCTATCGCTGCTCCTCCTCGCTGTCGGAGTCGGGCTGCTTCTGGTCAGTAACATATCGCTAAAGAGGCATATGCTCCTTTTCAACTACCTCTTTCTCAAGAGGGAATCGGAAACCGCTTACAACTCTGTGAAGAGGGTCTACCTCGATAACAGGGGAATCAACCTTGAACGTCTGCAGAAACTCGCTCTCAAAGAGCTCAGCGGGAATACCTCAAGGTTTTTCGTGGTCGATGAGAAAGGGAAAATAGTCCACGCCCCCAACGAGATGACCAGGCTCATCGGCCTCCACCTCACGGTAGACCTGCGGGGGAGGAAATTCAGAGAGATTGAACCCTTCACGATGAAATCCCCCATCGACGGGAGGTCCCTCAAGGTCTCCCTCAGATATTTCCCCCCACTGAAATGGTATGTGGGAAGCATCACCGATGAGGAAAAGGTCCTGGGCCCGATTCACTTTGAGAGAAAACTGGCTATCCACACAATAGCCCTGGCTTTGCTCTTTCTCCTGATTTCTCTGCTCTATCTGGCCCGAAACATCTTCGTCAAGCCGCTGTCGAGATTGGCGAGTTCCATCAAATTCCTCCAGGAAGGAAAACCTCCAGCCCCCGGAATAACCGGCAGAAAGGACGTATTCGGGGAACTTGTCCGTTGTTTCAGCAGGTTGACTCAAAATCTCGATCTGAGGGAAAAAAGGCTCCAGGGCATCGGCAGGCTCGTCCTCGAGCTTATCTACGAAGATGACGAGGACAAATTCCTGAAAAAAACAGCCGAAGAAACACAGAGACTCTTCGAGGCTGACCTGACGCTTATCGCGGTTAAGACGCCTGGGGAAAGGGAAATCCTGATAAAGGCAGCTTCGGGGCTGAACGAGGAGGCATTTGCGGGGAAGAAATTTAAAATCGAAGAAATCCCCGTGCTCGACAGCGTCCTGACCGGGGGCATAACGCTCAGGGAACCCGTTAGGGACGACCGCTTCGGCCTCGAGCTAAAAGGCGGAACTATAATAGCCTCACCCCTGAAAAGCGGAGAGAGGATACTGGGCTGCATCGCCGTCATCCGAGGAGAGCGCGATTCCTTCACCAGAGATGACCTGCACTATCTGAGGGTTTTTGCCAACAACGTGGCCCTCGCTTACATAAAATCCCTGTCCCACGGAGAATTAAAAAGCCTCATAAAGATCTCCAAAAGACTGCGTGCAGAGCTCGACCTGAGTAAGATACTGGTGGAGGTAGACCTGGCAGCACGGAGCCTTCTGGGTGCTGATATCATAGAGATATGGATGTACGAGAACGGCCGACCCAACAGGATCTTCACAACCGATGTCGACAAACTCCTCGACGCTTCCGAATTCCGCAATTTCGTCGAGGAAGCGGGCCGAAAACTCATGGTCGAAGGTGAGCCACTCTATTTCGAGGAAATTCCCTTCCCCAAGTCAGCGAAAGACAAGGGATTCCCCCGATCGGCGCTTTTCGTTCCTCTCTATGAGAGGGAAGGGATAACCGGGCACTTAAACATTTATCACCTCCGGAAACGTCGATATTCCAGAGAGGAAATCGAGTTAGCCCAGGCTCTGGGAGACCAGATCTCCATTGCCCTGATGAATTCGAGGATCCTGAAAAACCTGGAAGAGCATCGGAAACAGCTCAGCGTGCTTCTCGACATCTCAAGAAGTTTCACAAAGGGAGAGGAACTGCAGGACATCCTGGAAAAATCCCTCACCCTGAGCAAAGACCTCCTCGAAATGGACGCGGGCATTCTCGCGGTTGTAACCCAGGAGGGCGCGATAAAAGCCTGTTCCGGAATCCCTGTCGGATACCTGGCCGAGCTCCTGCCAGGGCAGATCCTCGAGGGGGAAATATCGGATAAGCTGGTTGAGAAACTGAAAGGAAAAGGGCTGCACCTCATTAATCTCAGTCCACTCGCTGCTCAGGAAAACGGCGATAAGGTCGGTTTTATGGCCTTCTTCTCCAGGAAACCACGTCAGCTGGAACCGACCCAGATCCGATTTTTGAAATCCCTTTCGAACCAGCTCTCTATCGGCATATCCGCTCTCGAACGCGCTAAAGAGCTCAAAAAACTCTCTAAACAGGTGGTCCTCTCACTCTCAAAAGCAGTGGAGCTCAGCGATCCCTATACCCGTGGCCACTCAGAAAGGGTAGCCGAGTATGCGGTGAGCATAGGAAAAGCCCTGGGCCTCGAAGACGAGGAACTGGAAACCCTCGAATACGCGGCACTGCTTCACGATATAGGCAAGGTCGGCGTCCCCTATGTCATCCTGCTGAAGCCCGGAAGCCTCTCCATCTCCGAATGGGAAATAGTGAAACTACATCCCGTCCTGAGCTACATGGTCCTCAAAAACATCTTTTCCTTCAAAAAGGCCGCCGACTGGGTCAGATACCATCACGAGAGATTTGACGGCACGGGCTACCCCAGCGGGTTAAAGGGAGAAGCGATTCCTCTGGGATCGAGAATAATAGCCGTGGCCGATGCTTTTGACGCTCTCACCACCGATAGACCCTACAGGAGCAAGCTCTCGACAAGGGATGCCAAAAGGGTACTGAGGGAAGGCGCGGGAATTCAGTGGGATCCCGAAATCGTCAAGGTCGCCCTGAAGGTTCTAAAGCCCAAAAAGGAATTTTACGAAAACCCCATGCTCGCCGAACTCGACCAGATACGGTACAGGTCCACCATCACGTTCTACAGACTGCCCGTCCTTTACAGCATCATATCGAAGTTCTGGGAGGGCATGAGCCTGGAAGAGATCCTCGACACCACCCTCTGGGAGCTCTTGAGGTCGCTCAGGCTGGAAAAGGGCCTGATACAGCTCGTCGAAAAGGGCGAGCTGAAAGTCAAGGCCAGTTTCGGCTTCACCTCTCAAAATCTTGAGAAGCTCAACAGCCTGAGCATCGCGGATATGGAAGGTATCCTGGGTATCGGCATCAACAATATGGGGATTCCTGCTGAATACCGCGAATTCAGCAGGTTCGCCGATGCAACGGATCTGAAAAACCTCAGGGTTATCGTCTCGGTCCCGATCCGATCGAGCAAGGGCGAGCCCATCTACGGCTATATCTCCATAATGTCAGCAAGGGATCGGAAATTCACCGAGGAGGAAAGAAAATTCCTGGAAGCTGTGGCCGACCACCTCGCCCTCATCATCGAGAACAAGTCCTATCAGGAGCTCAAGAGATACACCTCCTATGACATCGTCAAGACACTCATAAGGGCAATGGAGATCAAGGGGATCAACGTGAAGGGTCACTCGGAGAGGGTCGCCTTTATAGCCAGGGAAATCGGCAGGGAACTGGGATTCAACGAAGAAAAACTCAACAAACTGTATCAGGCCGGGCTCCTTCATGATATCGGGAAAATAGTCATACCTGACACCATACTGGCAAAGGCCGAAGTAGGCCTCAAATACCTTGATCCTGAGGAACGGAAGATAGTGGAGCTCCATCCCGTCTTCGGGGCATCGCTTATAGAGGAGATCATGGCGCTGAGCGAACTAGCTCCCTGGATAAAATATCACAGCGAGCGTTACGACGGATCCGGATTTCCAGAGGGCCTCAAGGGAGAAAAAATACCACTCGAGGCGAGGATACTGAGCCTGGCGGAGACCTTCGACGCCATAGTCAGCAGAAAGGGAGAGGGCAAAATCTCCTCGATGAAAGCCGCGCTGAAAAGGCTGGAAGAGCTCAAGGAAAAGTGGGATCCCCGCGTTCTCGAAGCTGCGAAAAAGGTCATTCCACGGGTGTTCAAGAACGTCCCAAAATCGGCTCCGTCCGAGCTGTCCCTCATGGACAGCTTCCGCAGGGAAGCCTTCTTCGCAATGAGAAGGCTCATAGTGCTCTACAGGATTTCAGAAGAGATCAAAAATCTGAAAAACCTGGACCAGTTTCTCGACAAAGTCCTCGAAGTCATTCAAGAGGTCAGCAAACACCAGATCCTCACGATATTCGTCCGGGACCACGATGGGAACCTGAGAGTAGCGGCGGACAGAGGCCTCCCCGTCTCCCTCAGAGGGCTTGTCATAAGCAGGGGGAAGGGAATCGTCGGCCTTGTGGCCGAGACCAAAAAATCGGTCCTCGTCAACGATACCGGAGCGGAGGACCGTTACATATCCCCCGCCGGGCTGAAAACCGGCTCTGAACTCGCCGTACCGCTGCTCCTCGGTGATGACCTCATAGGCGTTCTGGATGTGGAAAACAGAGAGAAAAACTCCTTCACGGGCGAGGACCTCAGGTTCTACGAGGCTCTGTCAGCCTACCTGGCCACGGCCGTGGAGCTCGCAATGAAGTACAGGGAAATGGAATCGGCGGTGTTGTCCGACAGGTTGACGGGCGCCCACACCTTCCGCAGCCTGGAGCTCAGACTCGAGAAATTGAAAAAGGACGTCTTCACCATTGCCTTCATCGATCTCGATGGACTCAAGGCCATAAACGACAGGTACGGCCATCCCGCCGGTGACGAGGTGCTGAAGACCCTGGTCAAGGTCCTAAGGGAAAACCTCAGGAAGGACGACATGGTTGTCCGTTATGGAGGCGATGAATTCATCCTTGTTCTGCCGGGAACCACGAAGGAGGAAGCGAAAAATCATCTCGACAACCTGCTTCGCTACATCACCAAGCTGAGCGTCCTGCTCGACGATGTCATTCTGCCTTTCCCCGGATTCTCCTATGGACTCGCCACATACCCCCTGGATGGCGCTGACCTGCAGACCCTGATAAGGGTAGCCGATAAGGGCCTCTACAGGGTTAAGATGTCAAAGAAGTCTTAGATCGGGATCGGCCGATAAGGTCAGGGGAGACCTCTCGCCCCTCTCGAAGCGCATAAGGGCTGCCGCTCCTATCATGGCGGCATTATCGCCACAGTACTGAGGTTCCGGGAAATAAACCCGCGTGATTTTCCCCAGCGTCTCCTTGAATTTCTCCCTCAACCTGCTGTTGAGGGAAACGCCTCCCACCACAGCCACTTTCTCCGCATGGAGCTTCTTCGCCGCCTTCAGCGTCTTGGAAAGCAGCATGTCCACGACGGCCTCCTGGAAGGACGCAGCTATATCTGCCAGGTGTCTCCTCGCGAAGTCCGCGTCGTTGTCCCTGAGGTAATAGAGGACAGATGTCTTCACTCCGCTGAAGCTGAAATCAAAACCCCCGACCCTTGCCCGTGGAAAACGGTGAAAATCGGGGTCTCCCGTTTTCGCCAGCCTGTCTATCTCAGGGCCCCCGGGATAGGACAAACCGAGCATCTTGGCGACCTTGTCGAAGGCCTCGCCGGCAGCGTCGTCGAGAGTATGTCCCAGGACCTCGTATCTGAAGAACTCGGGCATCCAGACAAGCTCCGTGTGCCCGCCGGAGACGAGGAGATACAGGACAGGTGGTTCGAGATGAGGATGGGAAAGGAAGAGAGAAAAAAGATGGCCCTCCAGGTGGTTGATTCCTATAAAATCGCGCCCTATTACCTGCGCCACCGTCTTTCCGAAGACGATACCCACCAGAAGGGCGCCTATGAGGCCCGGTCCATAGGTGAAGGCTATTCCGTCTATCGACCCGAGTTCGACGCCGGCCTTCTCTAGGGCTCTCTCGGTTATGGGCCAGATCAGCCGCATGTGAGCCCTGGAAGCCACCTCGGGGACAACCCCTCCGAATTCTCTGTGTTCCTCCTGAGTCTTGGTCACATTGGAGAGTACTCTGAAGGGGGATTCGACCACCGAGGCCGAAGTCTCGTCGCAGGAAGTCTCAAAGGCAAGCACCCTCATAAGAGCTGGTGCTCCAGCACGAACTTCATTATGGTGGGGATATCGACAAATCCCACCACCTTCATCTCGTCATTCACAACGGGGATGTCCTTCAGACCTCTCCTGAGCATTAGCTCTATCGCCTTCTCGACGGGATCATCCTCGTGAAGGTAAACGACATCGCGTTTCATCAGGTCGTGGGCAACGGTTGAAAACATGAGGTCCAGGATGCCCCTCGAAAGCGCCGCGGTGGGATCTATGTGGCCGAACTGCCCTCTCAGCATGTGCCTGAGGAGGGTGGGCAGCATGATGATGCCTACGAGCTTGCCCTCGTCGTCGACCACGTAAACCGACCTCTTGTATCGGCTTTTAACGACGAGCTGAGCTATATCCTCGAGGAGGTCCTCCACGTGAACGACGGGAGGGTGTTCCCCGAGCCTCGTCATGATATCCCTGACCTTCTTTTCCCTCCAATCCCTTTCACTTTTCGCCATGAGGTATCTCTCCTGCCCTTTCTATCGCCATTTTCGAGAACAAGGGCCCGAGCAGCTCATGAAGGGCCGTTGTCCCGAGGATGAGGTTCATAATAAGGGGAGCAAATTGCTGAAATTCGGGCCTCCTCACTGTGGCGAGAGCAAGTCCGACCACAATCCCTCCCTGAGGGATCAACCCGAACCAGAGATTCTTGTATATTCTCGGCTCGACCCTCGAGAGTTTTCCCCCTATAAAGGTCCCGAGAGCTTTCCCCGCAAACCTCAACACCACGAAAAGGCCCACAAGGGCCACAGCCCTCGCCAACACGCCTATCTGGATCTTGGCTCCGCTCAAAACGAAAAACAGGGTAAATATCACTTCCTCGTAGTACTTCTCGAGTATCTCGAACATTTTCTCGGTGTTCGTCGTCAGATTTGCAACGACCACGCCGGCGGCCATGGTCGCCAGCAGAGGGTCAGCTCCCAGAGAACTCGCAACCCCGTAAGCCATGAAAAGGGTTCCCAGTATGACGCTTATGACTGCGCCCTCCCTGTGTATGGATTTGCAGAGGGAGCTCAGAAGAAATCCGGCCGCGAGGCCAACGCCGATCGAGAGAAGTATATCGGCGGCAGGCCCGTAGAAAAGCTTGAAAAAGTGGAATGACTTACCCCCCACGAGGACCGCAGCTATGCCGACGGCCACCGAGTAGTTGATTATTCCAAGCGCATCGTCGGAGGCCGCGACTCCGAGAAGGGTTGTGGTCAGAGACCCCCGAGCCCTGTACTCGTGGATGACGGCGAGCGTGGCAGTGGGGTCGGTGGGAGAAGCCATGGCGCCCACCAGCAGGGCGAAGGGAAGCGCCACGTGTATCACTTCCTTCCAGGTCTCCACGCCGAAGAAGAAGGGAATAACTATGCCGAATCCCAGGATCATGAGGAAAAAAGCAGTTTCGGCCTCAAAAAGGGTGATATAGAGGATGGGCTTGCCGAGTCTTTTGATCCTCCGCACGGCTAAACTGCCTCCGATCGAATAGGTTATCAGGGAGAGAGCGAAGTCCGCCGCTATGTCGGCATTCTTCATGAAAACCTGGGGGAAAATCTTCAAAATCGAGGGCGATAGAAGCATGCCGGCGATTATGTATCCCGAGACTCTCGGAAACCTCAGCCTGTTCGCCAGTTTTCCCGCGAAGTGTCCGAGGAAGAGCGCCAGACCGATATAAAACACGGACCCGAGATTTGCTCCCATATCGCCGATAAGTATAAAACCGGTTTTCCACCATATCAACGGATGGAACGTCCAGCTGCGCTCTTTGCCCAAGACGTCATTGTCAATCGCCATTTAGAGCTTCCTGTCCTGCGTTATAGTCGGCGCCATGCCCCGAACCTGCATCATCCTCATCAGAAAAGTCAGGAGAGGGAATTTTATGTTGGGGCGTGCCGTGCCCTTGCACGGCACGCCCCAACATAGCATAATATTCAAGATGAGTCCGAGGAAAACTGGAACGGCGGAGCTCCCCCTTCACGGCGGAAGGGCGCCCAGGTGGCTTTTTTCCAGGATGGCACACCTGGCAGGCCTTATCGCCGAGGCTATCGTCATCGAATTCGGCCCCGAGGAACTCTTGAGGAGGCTCTGCGATCCCTTTTTCTTCCAATCTCTCGGGAACATCCTCGGTTTCGACTGGCATTCATCGGGGCTGACTACCACCACCACGGGAGCCCTCAAGGAGGGAATCCGCGGAAAGGAAAGGGAACTCGGATTCTTCGTCGCGGGAGGTAAGGGGAAGGCTTCCAGGAAAACTCCCGAGGAACTTGAGAGGATAGCAGAGATCACCGGCCTCGACGCTCCACCTCTCGTGAGGGCGAGCAGGCTCACCGCGAAAGTTGACACGAGCGCATTACAGGACGGCTATCAGATCTACCACCACGCCTTCCTCGTCACGAAAAGCGGGCTCTGGGGTGTAGTGCAACAGGGCATGAACGAGCGAAGGAAGACCGCGCGCAGATATCACTGGGTAGGCGAGGGACTGAAGAGCTTCGTGGAAGAACCTCACAGCGGGATAGTCGCCGAGAGACGAGAGCAGCTCGTCCTGGACCTGACGAGGAGGAAAGCCGCCGAAAACAGAAATCTCGTTGTGGAACTCTCCCGCTCCGACCCCGAGAGGACAGCTAAGGAAATCGAAAAGCTCAAAGAGTTGAAATTGCCCCGCCGCCACGCCCTGCTCCTCTCCGACATAAACCCGAAGTATCTCGGCAAAATCCTCCTCAAAACCTACGAGAAGGCCCCAGCCGACTTCGAGAAGCTCCTAGAGATAAGGGGTGTCGGCCCCAAAACCATAAGGGCCCTTTCCCTCCTTTCCGATCTCATCTACGGGAAATCTCCCAGTTTCGAGGACCCGGCCCTCTATTCTTTCGCCCACGGTGGAAAGGACGGTCATCCTTTCCCGGTTCAGAAGAGGATCTATGACAGGAGCATAGAGGTCATCGAGAGAGCGATAAAGCTCTCAAAACTTGGCCGCACAGAAAAATTGAAAGCCCTGCGCAAGCTGTCTGAGATATTTCAGACCCCCTGATCCAGGGGAAGTTTTATCTTGAAAAGGGTTCCCCTCTCGATCTCGCTCTCTACCTCGATTGTGCCCCCCATCGACCTCACGATCTGAAGGGCGTTGTACAGGCCCAGTCCCGTCCCCTCCCCCTTAGTCGAGAAGAAGGGCTCGAATATCCTCTCTCTGATTTCGGGAGGTATCCCCGGGCCGCTGTCCCTGATGCATATCACGGCCTCCTCATCTTCTATTCCCGTCTTTATTTCGAGCTTCCCTCCTCCTTCCATGGCCTCCACTGCATTGCCTATGAGATAATCAAGCACGCATTTGAGCTGTGTAGGGGATAAAGTGAGGTGCGGAAGAGCACCGTCCAGCTCAAGCCTGCAACGAACGGAACGGGCATTGAAGTAGCTCTTCAGCTCATCGACCTTGTTCATAATGAGAGAGTTCAAATCCACCGAAGTCACATCTGCAGGGCTCTGGTTCCTTATCCCGTTTACCACCTCTTTAAGCAGCCCCTCAAGCTTTCGTACCTCTTCCGCCACCGCCTTCATGTAGGGAAGCTGAGGACTGCCCTCGGAGAAATCGTCTAGAAGGGCATTGACTATGCCTCCGATCACGACCAGCGGGTTTTTCAATTCGTGTATGAGGTGGTGCATGAGCTCCCCGCGGGTCGCCATTTTCTCCATCTCTATCGCAGCCTTCTGGTATTCTCTGATCCTCGCCTGGGATTCTTCCAGTTTCTGTACTTTCTCCTCCAGTTTTCTGACCAGAAGGGCCCTGGAGATAGCGAGAGAAGCGCCCCGGGCAAAAGTCTCCAGGGCGATGATATCCTCGTCCTTTATCTCATCCCCGGTGATAAAATTATCCACTATAATCACCCCGACCTCCCTCTTGGGATTGACGAGGGGAACCACGGCGAACTCATCGACGCCCAGCACCTCTTTGAGCCTCGGATGGACGTCGTCCCTTGAAAGCGCCCCCCTGACGAGGACAGCCCTCTTGCCCTCTATGGAGATCGTAAGGGGACTGCTCTGCTCCTTAAGCTCATCCACATCAAAGGTGAGGAGCTTTAGTTTCGCCCCGAATTTCTCTTTCTCTCTATCGAAAAGGGAGGGGCTGTATTTCCTTATGAGGTCGTCTACGGTCTCGCCCCTCTTCCCCAGCTCATCCCAGACGCGGGCGGCCTCTTCTCTGTTCGCCGGTCCCATGGCGAAATAGCCCGTGAGCTTTCCCCGCCTCGGCTCCACCAGCAGGAAAAAGGCCCTGTTGAATCCAAAGCTCTCCCCTGCCGTTATTGCAGTGAGTGTCGAGTAAATGATCTGGTCCAGATCGAGGGAGAGCTCGAGGACCTCGGTGACGGCGTGCAGGGCCGGAAGGTAGCCCTCAAGCTCCATGGGCTAACCTCTCCTCGATTATTCCCTTCAATTCCATCGCATTTCTCACAGCATTGCCGCCGAAATCGTTGTTGAAATAGACGTAAGCCACGGAAGCCTCCTCCAGGGATCTGAAGAGAAACCCGGCGAGCTCCTCCAGGTCCTCGCGGGAATAAAGCCCCTGGTAGAGACGGCCCTTGCCGTGCATCCTCACATAGACTATCCTGGAAGTCACAGTGCGCGGACAGGGAATATGGGGATGGTCCATTATGCAGAATCCCACGCCCTTTTCTCGCAGCATGTCGAAGATTCTGTCGGTGAACCAGCTTTTATGCCTGAACTCAAATACGAGATCGAGGTCAACGGGAAGGAGGGCGAGGAAGTCCTTGAGAAGGGGCACATCGACCTTCAGGCCCGGAGGGGTCTGAAAGAGAACGGGGCCGAGCTTCTCCGACAGAAGTCTCACCCTGTCCAGAAAAACCCGGATGTCAGATCCTGCGTTGCGCAATTTCTTGAGGTGGGTTATCCTTCTCCAGGCCTTGACGGCATAAAGAAAACCCTCGGGAGCTTTCCTGGCCCAATTTCTGAAGGTCTCCTCACTCTGAAGCCTGTAGAAACTGGAATTTATTTCCACAGTATCGAAAAAACGGGAATAATATTCGAACCATTGCCTATCCTTCAGCTCCGCGGGATAAAAGACGCCGATCCAGTGTCTGTACATCCAGCCCGACGTCCCCACCCTGAAGGATTCAATCGTGGGCATGACCCTGAATCATCTCCTTAGCTTTTTCCAGAACCTTCCTCTCGGTCTTGTAGGATGCAATCTCTATCGCTTCATCGATGGGAAACCACCGGACTTCTTCGACCTCCTGGTCATGGTCGGCGGTGGACCCTCCCGTGTACTCCATGAGGTAAAAATAAACGATCTTGTGATGCTTTACTTTCTCATCTCCTTCCTTCCAGTAAAACCAGTAATCGATCTTGTCGATTCTCTCGACGATTTTCGCCGAAAGGCCCGTCTCCTCTCTCACCTCCCGGAGGGCGGCTTCCTCGAGAGACTCGCCTTTCTCGACAAGTCCCTTGGGCAACGCCCAGACCTCACCTCCCTTGAGGCCGATCATCGCAACTTCAGCGCCGGAGTTCCTCCTCCTGAAAACGACCCCGCCCGCCGAGATCTCAAACTTCACCTGGGCCATGACACGCCTCAGCCTTCCATTTCCCTGATCTTCCTGATGAGCCCGGAAGTGGAGTATCCCTCGAGGTAGTCGGCGAGAACGAGCTTTCCGCCCCTACCTTCAACGATATCCCTTCCGACGACTTCATCTGGTCTGTAATCCCTACCCTTGACGAGGACATCGGGCAGAACATCTTTTATCAGTTCGTAAGGGGTGTCTTCCTCAAAGGGAACGACAAAATCCACGGGTTCGAGGGAAGCAAGCACGTACATTCTGTCCGTGAGGCTGCTCAACGGCCTCCCTTTGCCCTTGAGCCTTCTGACAGATTCGTCGGAATTAATTCCCACCACCAGGACATCGCCCTGCTTTCTCGCGAAATAAAGGTATTCAACGTGCCCTCTGTGAATGAGATCGAAGCAGCCGTTGGTGAAAACGACCTTCTTCCCTTCCGCCCTGAGCTTCTGGCACAAAAGCCCAATTCTCTCCCTCTCGACAATTTTTTCCTTCGGGTGCCTCATTTTCGCTATCTCCCTTTCAGACCTTTCGGCCAGAGGGCCACTCCATCACCGCACGATGAAAACCTTTCCGCTGTATTCATCAGGTCCGCCCTCGATTCGGAACATGAAAATCCCCGCCCTTTCTGGCGTGACCACGAGTTCCCTCTCGAAGCTCCATCTGCCAACCGCCCTTCCCGAGGCGTCAAAGAGACAGAAAGTGTACTCTCCCGGATATAGCGAAAGAACCCTTAAGGTCCCGTCAAAGCTCTCGATATGGAAAAGGCGTCGGCCCAGCCTCCGGTCATTCTCCTCCACCTCCGGAAACCAGGGAGCGTCCACATGGATGCCGGACGTGTCGCAATAAAAAACCAGTGCTCCGGCCTCAGGGGAACCCGGTGCAAAGGAGAGTATCGGCCTGAGGGGATCGGACAGCGATATGGAACCATCTGCCACGAGAGAGGGCGACGCCCACAGTGTTGGCTGATCTCCATAGCAATATGACCACTCTACCCTGTTGTGATCTTCGCCATCCTCGAGGAGCACCATGTTTAGATAGCTCTGACCGGCGTATTCCACCGATCGGAGATCGGCGGGGTACTCGTCAAAACCCTGAGCAGCAGATAGAAGATCGATGTCGAAATAGCCTCCGGAAGAATAGGCCGCATAGAGGTCGTAGTTCCCACTTTCAAAATGGGAAAAGGCAACCCAGATTTTCCTCTCGGAGGTGTCAGAACCGACGGCTATCTGGGGGTAAATATCGGGCACGGTGTTATTCGTGACCCTGATAGTGCTCCAGCTCCCTCCAATTCCCCCTTCCGAGACCCTGATGAAAATCTCAAAGCTATCTTCCACAGGGAAAAAATGTGCGCCCGAAAAGGCCAGGTAGAAATTATCCGCTCCATCAAGGGCGAGAGAAAGGTGTGGATTGACGAGTTTTATGACATCCGGAATGCCACCAAACCTCCAGGAGGCAAGCTGCCAGCTTCCGCCATAATCCTCGGAAAAGGCGAAAAAGAGGGTATCGTCCTGGCCCGTGCCGGTGAGCCAGGCACAGCCGAGGGAAAAGTTAGGTCCCCATCCCTTGGCGAGCTCTATGGAATTTTCGAGAACCTGCCCGCCGTAAATCTGGATTTCCTCGGGAGAAGAACTGAAATCGCCGGAAAACCGCAAAAGGTAGAGTCCGGACCCGCCATCGGTATAAAGAAGAAAGTGGAAATCGTGGTAGCCGTTTCCCGTTACAAATCTCACTACCTCGAGCGAGACGGACATAGCGTGAGTATGCACCAGCTCCCAGTTCAGTCCGTGATCCTCTGTCCGAAGGAACTTAACGCTCTCAATGCCGTCCTCGCTGACGAGGGCGGCGAGGATTACGGAACCGTCATCGCGGTAATCGGCGGAATAAGAAAGGACTTCCCCGCCCAGAATCAGGCTGTCGGCGGGATTCCAGAAAGCACTGAGGGATGAAAAAACCACGAGGGAGAAAACCCAGAATGCCAAAGACTTCAAAAGACACCTCCTCGTATATTATGTTTTATGGTTTTTAAGGTAGTAGTAACATTCCACTCCTGTGGAAAAACTACTTCCCCAATACCACAACACACCCCCACTCAAAGACCACCGATAAAGTTTTCCACATTT
>JAGGUL010000046.1 GCA_021158525.1 Candidatus Hydrothermota bacterium
AGCGCAAATGCAGTTAAAATGAGCCGAAGTCTCATGCTGTCCTCTCTACCTTTATGAAATTTGTCATTTTAAGCATTACCCAGACGCCGCTCCAGAACAGGAAAAAGAATATCAAGGCGTGAATCCCAGGGAGCCAGAAGGCCAGGAGGCCGGCGACGACGAAGAGGGACTCGAGCAGGTAACACATAAAAACGGCCCTTCTGTGGGAGCCCGTCCTGTCCATTATCTGATCGTAAAGGTGACTACGGTCGCCCTGAAAGATCGGCCTTCCGTTGACGAGCCTCCTGACTATGGCCAGGGAGGTGTCGAGGCCGAAAATGCCCAGGAAAAAGAGAGAGGCCACCAGGCTTCTCAGATCGCTCGAGGTCAGAATCAGGAGTACGGCGAGGAGAAAACCCAATAGATAGCTCCCCGCATCTCCGAGGAAGATCCTGGCTGGGTGAAAATTGTAAAACAAAAAGGCCGTCGTCGCCCCTATAAGGGCGACCGAGAGCAAAAGGGCCTGGTGATTCCCGGAGATCAGTGAGATAATCGCAAAGCCGGCCGATGCAACCGCCGCCGTGCCCGATGCGAGGCCGTCCAGGCCGTCTATCAGGTTGACGGAATTTACCGTGGCGAGCGTCAGCAGGAAAAACAGGCCCATCAGGATGGGTCCTGCGTCCCTCACCGTATAGAGAAAGAGGAAAGCGGCGATGGCTTCTATCGTGAGCCTCAGCCCCGGGGGCAGTCCATGTATGTCGTCCAACAGTCCGAGCAGGAAGATCAACGTCATCGCACCGAGGAAGGGATAACTCGCGCTGCCGAAGAGGTAAGAGGAGAGAGCCAGAGCCACGAAGAGGGAAGCGCCACCCAGATAGGGAATCGGTTTCCTGTGGATCTTCAGGGAAGGATCTTCTGGCCGATCCAGGATGCCGAGCCTGACTGCGATTTTGCCAAAGAGGGGGGTCAGGGCCGAGACGGTGAGGAAACTCAGAATAAAACCGCATAGCGTTTTTGAGAGCATGTTATTAGTTTTAAGCAGTGAGTCATAGCGGTCAAGCTCCGCATCGCTTTGGTGCCTTCCGCTCCCTTCATTTGACACTCTAAAGCCCCAATTCTATAATTATCGAGAAAGGAGGTTCTATGGGGTCAGCGATCAAGGCAAAATATATATGGATGTCGGGCGATTTCGTCCCCTGGGAGGATGCGAAGGTTCACGTTCTCACCCATGCCCTTCACTATGCCTCATCTGTTTTCGAGGGCATAAGGTTTTACAGGACCGATAAGGGGCTGGCTATCTTCAGGCTGAGGGACCATTTAACGAGGCTGATCGATTCGGCGAAGATATACAGGATGGAAGTTCCCTACAGCATTGTGGAGCTGGAGGAGACGATAAAGGCGCTTATCATAAAGAACGACCTCCTCGGCGTGGAGATGGGGTATATAAGACCCCTGGTTTACCGGGGGTACCATTCCCTCGGCGTGAATCCGATGGAATGTCCGGTTGAGATTGCCATTGCCGCTTACGAATGGGGCAAGTATCTCGGAGACGACGCCATCGAGGAGGGAGTGGACGTCATGGTGTCGAGCTGGAACAGGGCCGCTCCCAATACCTTTCCATCGATGAGCAAATCGACGGGGAATTACGCCAATTCCCAGCTTATCAAGATGGAAGCCCTCGTGAACGGCTATGAGGAGGGAATCGCCCTTACCAGTTTCGGGACTGTCTCGGAGGGCTCCGGGGAAAATATTTTCGTGGTCAAAAAAGGGGTTATCTACACGCCCCCCTACGAGGCCTGCATTCTCCCTGGGATCACGAGGGATAGTGTCATAACGATAGCGCGCGATAGCGGCTATGAGGTCGTCGAGAAGCATATTCCCAGGGAATTTCTCTACATAGCTGACGAGGTTTTCTTCACGGGGACTGCGGCCGAGATCACCCCAATAAGGAGCATAGACCGCATACCTGTCGGAGATGGGAGGAGAGGACCCATCACGAGGGAACTTCAGAGCTATTTCTTCGACCTGGTCAAAGGAAAAAGGGAGGATAAATGGGGATGGCTGACTTACGTGAAGTGAAAATCGCTATCGGCTCAGACCACAGGGGATTCAGGCTCAAAGAGGCCCTGAAGTCTTTTATGGAGGAAAGGGGCATTCCTTACGAGGATCTCGGGACACACTCCGAAGAGAGCTTCGATTACCCCGATGTCGCCATACCCCTCGCCGAGAGGGTGGTGAGGGGCGATTATGATTTTGGAATCCTCATCTGCATGACAGGGATAGGGATGTCCATTGCTGCTAACAAAGTGAAGGGCGTTCGGGCAGCTCTGGTTTACAGTCCCGAGTTCGCAGAGAAAGCCAGAGCGCATAACAACGCCAACGTGCTCTGCCTGCCGGGAGGACACATCTCTGTGGATGCAGCCCAGAAAGCCCTCGAGCTATTTTTGACAACCGAATTTGAGGGTGGGCGTCACGAGAGAAGGTTGAAGAAAATCGAGAGCTATGAGCGAGAGGCCTGAGGGGGCAGGAGCCCGTCGAAGATAGATGCGAGCCTCTCCGTCTGCTTCCTACGGTTGAAGTGCTCCACGGCGGAAGTATCTATTTTGTGTTCTCCCCTTTTCAGCTCCGTCAGGGCCCTCTTGATGGCCTCTTTTTCGGGGGGCACTGTGATGCCGAGCCTGAATTTCTCGATGTAATTCGCTATCTCGCTCTCTCCTTCCACCGTGGCAAGGATTGGCTTGGCCAGTCCAACGTACTCGAAGAGCTTGGACGGCACTGCGTTTCTCGACCATTTTTTCTCCTGAGTGACCCAGAGGGCATCGGCCTGTCCTATCAGCCTCAGCGCCTCTCTGTGAGGCAGGTATCCCCTGAATTCGACCTTACTCGATAATCGCGGGTCCTCGATGAATTTACGATATTCCTCGCCTATCTTGCCGACTATAAGCAGGCTCACGCCTTCCATTTCGCTTATGGCCTCGAGGAGGGGCAAGAGGCTGAATTCCCTGCCGAGGAGAGAGCCGGCGTATGCCAGTGTGAAACCCTTCTTTTCTCCCTCCTTTCCAGAGAGCACCGGCATGTCGTCGGGGTCATAGCCGTTTTCGATAACGTGGGCTTCCTCGAGGCCCAGGGCGTCGACAACGGCGGGGGTTACTGCAGTTATGGCGTCGGCCCTCGCCTTGATCTTTCTGAAAGCCGTATCGAGCAGGGTTCTGTGCAGGAAGGTCGGGGGAGGGTAGACATCCAGGAAGGGGTCCCGGAAATCTGCCACATAGGGAAGGCCCGTTCTCCTCGCCAGCAACATCCCCACCACGTTCGAGGAGAGGGGCGGCGAGGTGGCAAAGATCAGCTGGATGTTCTCCCTTCGTATAAGCCGTAGCCCCGAAGCGTAGGCGAAGGGTATCCAGGGAGACTTGGGATCTATGGGGGTGAAGAACCTCACGAGCCTGGCGATCGCCGGTGAAGTTCCGAGATCGGCGGTTTTCCTCCCGTTCTTTCTTAAGAGAAGGTAGCTGATCCTGGCGACATCGAGGCTTTCCGTTCGGAGGTGCTTTATCCTCGAGAACTCCTTTTCTTTCTCGGGGTCATACTGAAAATATGCTACCTTTTTGACCGTGAGCACATAAGGTTCCCAGCCGAATCGTGGAAGATATTTGGCGAATTTGAAGGCTCTGTTCACCCCGCCTGTGCCCAGCGGGGGAGAATAATAACTCACGATAAGCACTTTTTTCATTTGATTCAACTTTTACCTTAATTTGAGTTTCCTGTCAAGTTGATTGATGGCTCATCGGCCCGGTTCTATAATTTGGAAAATGAAATTGCGCTTTGCGGTTCTCTTTCTGCTGACCCTTCTGGTCATTTCCCTGTCCCTTTTCTGGGGACCGGCGGGATTTCTCCCGGGAAAAGAGGTGATGAGCCTGAGGGCGTTGAGGGCCTTCCTCGCCCTCCTCGCAGGAGCGACTCTCGCTTTGAACGGCGCTGCGCTTCAGGCACTCTTTTTGAATCCCCTCGCCGATCCCTATGTCCTCGGGATCGCCTCCGGAGCGGCTCTGGGATACGCTGCGGGCCTCGTTCTGGGTTTTTCGACGCCCTTTTTCGTTTCCCTTTTCGGCATTCTCGGGGGCGCAGGGGTTTTCGTTGTAGTTTACCTTCTTTCCAGGAGGAATGGCATCCTTAACAGAAACGCCCTTCTCCTCGCCGGTGTGGTTATGAGTTTTTTGACATCGAGCCTCGTGATGATACTCATGGTTTCGCACCAGGAGAGCATCTACAGGATGCTCTATGTGCTCTGGGGATATCTCGGCAGGGCCATCAACCGGAATCAGTTGCCGGCTGTGTTTGTCGTCTCACTCGTCGTGATGGCCTGCGATGGTGCCCTCTTCCTTCTCTCCAGAGAGCTCGATGCCCTCAGTCTGGGAGATGAGGAGGCCCTTTCCATGGGAGTCGATGTGGAGAGGGTGAAGAAGTTGCTCTTCCTTCTGTCCTCTGTCTCCATCGGCATACTTGTTTCCCTGGTTGGAGCCATCGGATTCGTCGGCCTCATGGTGCCCCACATCGCTCGAAGGGTCGTCGGACCATCCCACCGGAATTTGATGCCCTTCTCCCTTTTGCTGGGTGTGCTCTTTCTGTCTCTGGCCGATCTTATTTCGAGGAATCTGACCCCTTACGAGTTGCCCGTCGGGGTGATCACGAGCCTTTTCGGGGTTCCTTTCTTTCTATACCTTCTCTCGCGAGGTGTCTATGAAAGTTATAGAGGTTGAGGGAATAGAGGCAGGTTACGGCAAGGAGATAGTGCTGAGGGATTTCAGCTGGACCGTCGAGCGGCCGGCTTTCTGGGCGGTTCTGGGCCCCAACGGAAGCGGGAAGACGACCCTCTTGAGGGTCCTTATGGGGGCTTTGAAACCATCAAAGGGCAGGGTCAGGATCCTCGGAAGGGAGATATCGTCTTACGGGAGAAAGGAGCTCGCCCGGACCATAGCAGTGCTCCTCCAGGGTGAGTTTTTCCCGGTTGATTTCACCGTGGAAGAGTATCTTCTTCTCGGCAGATATCCGTATCTTCGCCTTTTTTCGGGGATTGATGCACGTGACAGGGAGACCCTGGAGAGGGTCTGCGAGCTCACTGACACCTGCGATCTTAGAAAAAAGGGGCTCTTTTCTCTTTCATCGGGCGAATTCCAGAGGGTCCGCGTGGCGAGAGCTCTGCTTCAGGAGCCCTCCATACTTGCCCTCGATGAGCCCACTGTTCACCTCGATGTCGATCACGTCTTTTCGCTTATGGGCCTTTTGAGGGACCTCGCGGATTCGGGCCTCACGGTGATCGCTGTGTTGCATGACCTTAACATCGCCCTCGATTATGTTGACAACGGGCTTCTTCTGGAAAGGGGACGTGCGCGCGTTTCCGGGGGAATAAGGGAAGTCCTGTCTCCGAAGAACGTCTCTGAGGTCTTCAGGGTCAGAGCCCTCCTCAGAAACGGGCACCTGAAGCTTGAACCGGCTCAGGGGAGACCTTAAAATCCATTATCTATGGATATCAAGAGGATCTACATCGATGAGGCAAAGGATCACATCGGCGAAGAGGTTGAATTAAGAGGCTGGCTTTATAACAAGCGCTCCTCGGGAAAAATTCATTTCATTATCCTTCGTGACGGTTCCGGGTTCATGCAATGTGTGGTGGTGAAAAGCGCAGTGTCCGATGAGGTCTTCGAGCTTTACGATGAGCTCACCCTGGAGAGCTCAATGATAGTGCGGGGAAAGGTAAGGGAGGATGCGAGAGCGCCAGGGGGCTACGAACTCGATGTCTCGACGATGGAGCTCGTTCACAAGGCTGTGGATTACCCCATCACGAAGAAGGAACACGGTATCGGTTTTCTTCTTCCCATCAGGCATCTGTGGCTCCGATCGAGAAAGCAATGGGCCCTGATGCGCATCAGAGCCGAGCTCGAGAGCGCGATCGAGGATTTCTTTAACAACAGGGGATTCGTGAGGATCGACGCTCCCATACTGACCCCGGCCTCCGTGGAGGGCACGACGACCCTCTTCGAGACCGATTACTTCGGCGAGAAGGCCTATCTCTCCCAATCGGGCCAGCTCTACATGGAAGCGGCCTGTATAGCTCACGGCAGGGTCTATTGTTTTGGCCCCACCTTCAGGGCCGAGAAATCCAAAACGAGAAGGCACCTGATGGAGTTCTGGATGGTGGAGCCCGAGATCGCGTGGGCTGTGCTTGACGACATAATGAAACTGGCGGAGGATTTCGTTTCCTATCTCGTGGAAAGGGTCCTCGAAAGGCGAAAGGAAGAACTCAAGTATCTGGAGAGAGACCTTGGACCTCTCGAATCAGTTAAGCCTCCCTTTCCGAGGATTTCCTATACGGAGGCCGTCGAGATCCTCAAAGAAAAGGGCATGCAGTTTGAGTGGGGGGAGGATTTTGGAGGCGATGAGGAGACAGTCATCTCAAATAGCTTCGACAGGCCGGTCATAGTTCACAGATATCCGGCCAGGATCAAGGCCTTTTACATGAAGAGAGACCCCGAAAACCAGGAGCTCGCCCTCGGTATGGATATGCTTGCCTCTGAGGGCTACGGCGAGATAATAGGCGGTGGACAGAGGGAGGAGGATCTCTCTGCCCTCGAGAAGAGGCTGCAGGAGTTCAATCTGCCGAGGGAAAGCTATGAGTGGTACCTCGATCTCCGAAGATACGGCTCTGTGCCTCACTCGGGCTTTGGCCTGGGCCTCGAAAGGACCATCGCCTGGATAGCCGGAATTCCGCACGTTCGCGAGGCCATTCCCTTTCCTCGACTTCTCGAGAAGATCTATCCATGAAGGCAGGTCTTGCCCTCAATTCCTTTCGGTGTTAAAATTGCCTGTGGTGATATAGATGTGCGGAGATAGAAAGCCCAATTTCCGGCGGGGAGGTGGGGAGTCATGAAGGTGTTGATGTTTGCCCTCATGTTGCAGATTCCCATCTCCAGGGAGCCGGTTATATCTTTATATCAGCTTCTCAGTCCCGATAAGAGCAAAGTTGTTGTTTCCTTCGATGTCCCCAATTCGAAGCTCGTTTTCAAAAAATTAGGCCAGGAGTACAAGGCACAGGTGGAACTCAGGATCAGCGTTTACGACAGGAAGAAAGAACTTCTCTATGACGATTATTGGGTGTACTCCAACGATGTCAGGAGCTATTCCCTGTCGAAGAGCACAGAGGAGGGATTGTCCCGGTCGGTTCTCGTGTCGCTGCCCAGGAAAGATCGAGCGAGGTTCTACATAAGGCTTGTCGACAGGAATGCCGATGAGATCGTCAGCCTGGATACTCTGATAGACCTCTATGGACATGGATTGAGCGATCTCATTCCCCTTTCCCTCGATGATTTCAGAGAAGGACGAAAGAAGATACTTCTCGTCGGGCGCGGAATCGATATCGACACGCTTCTCCTTTATTTCCAGGTGGATTCGATTTTTGCCGGGTCCACCTGCGCATGGACATTGGAGAGGAGCTACAGGAGAAAAAAGCCTGAGATTCCACTGCGGGGGGAGAAAGCTCTTTCCAGCCATGAGGACACTCTCCTCGTGTCTCTGTCAGGACTTACTAACGGCGATTACTTGTTGAGGGCTTCCGTGGGAAAAGAAGAGAGGACCTTCAGGTTCAGAAGACAGGCGCTGTGGAGCCTCGACGATAAGAACTACAGAAGACTGATAGGCTCCCTGGTATACATTGCCGAGCCTGAGGAGCTCAAGAAACTGCGGGAAGCGCCGCCAGGAGAAAGGGAAAAGCTCTGGAACGAATTCTGGGAGAAGAGAGATCCAACTCCGGGTACCCCTTACAACGAGGTCAAAGAGGAGTACCTCGAGAGAGTTGCCTATGCCAACGAACACTTTTCCCTTGGAAGATGGCCAGGTTACAAGACGGACAGGGGCAGGATCTACATCCTGCTCGGTCCTCCCGACGAGATCGAGGACCATCCCTTCGATGTGGATGCTTATCCCTATCAGATCTGGTATTATCACACAAAAAGACTGGCCCTGATTTTTGTGGACCAGTCGGGAGCGGGAGACTATGTATTGGTTTATCCTCCTTACGACTTTAATTTTGAGTTCTGATACGGCGAAGGTCGAGGGGAAAATACCGTACGCCGAGAGCACCGTTCCCTCGACCGGTGAGGTGAGCTTCTTCGTCGACAGAGCCCTCTTCAGGATTAGCGATTCTCTGAGCTATCTGGAAGTCTATTATTTTCTCGATCTGGAGACACTGGGAGAGGTAGAGCGAGACGGCAAGAGAGAATCTGACTATCTCTTTAAGGTGAAGCTCGAGGACCTCGAAGGAAAGAAAAAGCCTCTCGTGGACAGCTGGACTAAAAAAGCTTTCAAGGGCGCGCTCTCTCAATTTGTCATTGACAAGTTCGATCTTATCGTCTCCCCGGGCAGCTACAGGCTCACGGTCGAGATAGAGGATAAGAACACCGATGCGAAGGGGAAAGCGATCTCAGAGTTCTCCGTCAGACACTGGGAGCCTGCGTTGACCCTCTCGGATATCGAGCTCGCAAAGAGCATACGGGATAGCACAGGACCTTCCAATTTCAACAAATATGCGCTGGAGGTCATTCCTAACCCCCTGGGCACCGTCTATCCTCAGAAAGACACGCTTTATTTTTACCTGGAGGTTTACAACCTGGAGCCTGACAGCGGGGCCTACATCTTCACATCGGCGATCTATGATGCTGGGGGAAGGCTATTGAGGAGCACCAAACCTCGTGTGAGGAAGAAAAAGGGAAGTTCCGTGGCCATAGAGACCGGCGGAATTCCGCTCGACGACTTTGAAGAAGGTGAATATTTACTCTCAGTGGAAGTCGTTGACCTCAGCACGAGCCAGAGGGCGAACGCCTCCAGGCTCTTCCGCTTTGTAACGAGGAAGATCGAGAGGGAGATACCGGAGGAGCTTATGGATTACCTGTCTTTCATCGACTACGTGGCTACTCCCCGCGAATTGAAGGCCTTTAAGAAACTGAAAGACGAGAGGGAGAAGAAGGCCTTTCTCACGCGTTTCTGGAAGAAGAGAGACCCCGACCCGGAAACGCCGACGAACGAGTTTTTGCGCGAATTCATAGAGAGGGTCAAATACGCAGATCAGAACTATTCTCAGGGAGGCCGGAAGGGCAGGTATACCGATCGCGGAAGGATTTACATCAAGTACGGCCCTCCCGATCAGGTTCAGAGGGTAACGCTGGTCAGCCATGCAAGGGACCGGGAGGAATGGACTTACTTCACCCGCGGAAGCAGAGGGATGAAATTCATCTTCGTGGATGTCGATGGGACCGGCGATTATGAGCTCATTTATTCGAGCATAGAAGAGGAGCCTACCAGGCCCGACTGGAAGAGCTATCTGAAGGAATGGGGCCTTCTCGGGGGTGAGGAGTGATAAAACCAAGCAAGAGGGAAAAGGGCAGGATATCAGAAGACATCGCGGTAAATTTCCTCCTGGAAAATGGAATGGAGATCATCGAGAGGAACTTCACGTGGAGCGGAGGGGAAATCGATATAATAGCGCGTGATGGAGAAACACTGGTCTTTGTGGAAGTGAGGAGCCTGAGCGGCGACAGAGTGGCGCCGGTGGAGACGGTGGGAACACAGAAGAGGAGGAAACTCGTCAGGTCAGCCCTCTATTACCTGACGAAAGAGGATATTTACGGGAAAGTGGAGTGCCGTTTTGATTTCCTCGGAATTAGGATGGAAAACGGGGAACCGTTGATAGAACACATAAAGAATGCTATCATATTGATGTGAGGCTTGACTTTGACAGCGTGAAACTGTATATTGTGTTCGGTTTAATAAGAACATCAAAAGGGGGTACGATATAGAGGTCAGTTATAGTTAATGGCTCTGACTGATACTTTAGTAATAAGGGGAACCGAGAAGGAAGAGGAAAGGCTGGAAGGAAGGACTGGCTGGCAGGGCAAGCAGATCTTCGATAAGGTATTTGCGGTCTTCTTCATAATCCTCACATTACCGCTTTTTCTCCTGATCGCAGCCCTGGTGAAGCTGACTTCCAGAGGTCCTGTTTTCTATAAACAGGAGCGTCTCGGCTACAGAGGGAAGCCCTTCCGGATCTTGAAGTTCAGGACGATGGTCGTTGACGCCGAAAGGGTCCTCGAGGATTATCTGAGGCGGAATCCCCAGCTAAGGGAGGAATACGAGAAGTATTTCAAGCTCAAAAAAGATCCGAGAATCACTCCTCTGGGCCGGATCCTGCGGAAAACGAGCCTCGACGAGCTGCCTCAGCTCTTCAACATCCTCCTGGGAAATATGAGCGTTGTGGGGCCTCGCCCGATAATTCAGGAAGAGGTGGTCAAATATGGGGAAAATGCCGGGAAACTTTTCTCCGTGAAGCCCGGCCTCACGGGTCTCTGGCAGGTTTCAGGAAGGGCTGATCTCACTTACGATGAGCGGGTCAAGCTCGATATGGAGTACATCGAGCGTCAGAATTTCTTCCTGGACCTCTTTATCATCCTCAAGACAGTTCCCGTTATCTTCAAAGGACACGGGGCGTACTGATATTCGGGGGGATTCCTCAGAAAGAAATGCTGCATCCCCACCCTTTTAAGGATCCTTAATTTTCGGATTTTCTGTATCTTCAAATTCTCTTCTATACCAGCGTGGCGCTCTTTGTCCTCAGTTCCGGGAGATCCTTCAGCGCTTCGTGGACAGCGTTGGAAGGGAAGACCTGTTCTTCGAGAGCACCCTTCACGTAGACGTCGTATATGTTCAGATCGGCAGTCGGATCCCCTTCGACGAGGAGCAGTATCGTGAGCTCTTCCTCTCTTTCCCGTGCATCTATGGCCATGTCTATGGCGGCTTTCACAGCATAGGCAGTTTCGGCATTCGGGAGGAAGCCCTCGGTTTTCGCGAAGAGAAGCGCCGCCTCCAGAGCGTCCCTTTCGGCGTAACTCACAGTCTCGATAACTCCATTGCGCTTGAGAAGGCTCATCATGGGGGAGGCAGAGTGCTGGCGAAATCCTCCTGCAAAGATTTCCGGGGGAGTTAAGGAATGCCCGAAGGTGAACATCCTGAATAGAGGTGTGAGTCCGCTCTGATCGGCGAAATCATAGCTGTATATGCCCTTTGATAGAACGGGAAAAGCTGCCGGCTCTGCCGCAACCAGTTTCACGCGGTTTTCGCCGCTTACGATGTCTCTCAGGAAGGGAGATATGAGTCCGGGAAAGGAAGATTCGGGACAGGCGGGTCCTATCACTATGTCTGGCGCGAATCCCATATCTGCTAATTGGTCCATGGTTTCCTCGCCCACGGGCGAAGAGTGAATGAAGGTGAGATCAGCCCAGAACAGGGGGGCATACCTGGTGTCGTTCCGTCTGGCCGCATCCCATATGGCTTCGCTCATCGCGAGGGCGAGGCTTCCGGGAGAATCGGGGTCGCTGGCCAGTTTCTTTCTTCCCGGTTCGGTAAATGCACTGGGGCTGCCGTCAGATGAAGAGCCGAAAGCTGCGATCTTAAGGGATATATAGGGACGTTTTTTCAGAGAATCCTTTGCGACGTACACTTTGGATTCCATGTTAAGGAGAGCGGAGGCCATGGAAACGGCATCTCCCCATAATCCTGAAGCAGTTCCGGCAACGACCCTCTTCGCCCTATCTTTTTTGCTATAGTAGACCTGCGCCAGCGCGCTGAGGAGAAGGCCACCTCCTGGTTGGGTTTCCATTTTATAAAGGATATGAGCCGGGGTTTCCAGGTATTCCTTCAGGCGGTTTGCGTAAAGGAGCTTTGTCGGTCTGAATTTCTCATAAAGCTTCCGCAGGTCTTCAGGTATTTCCAGCCACTTATCCTCAACGTATTCAAACTCTGCCACAGATTTTGGCAATATGACCTCCATCTCTTCCTTGAAGACGGGAATCGTCGTGCCAGGGTGTAGGGGCGGATCAGGAATGTGATTCAGATCTGCCTTGAGGTTGTACCATTTTTCGAGAGCTCCCCCTGCCCGGTGTCCCCTTTTGGTTCTTTTGCCGGTCATTGCCCTCCTCCTTTCTTTTCTACCCCCTTGCCCGTACTAATTCTTTACACGATCTTTCTGTTTAGTCAATGTTGAGGGCCGAAAATGGTCGATTTTTCGCGGGATCGGTTGACTTCCAGAGTCTGAACCGGGCGTTTTTCAGATTATCACTGATTCACGATCGCGCTTTTACATGATATCCCGGACCCCTTTCGAGGGAGTACTTATAGGAGAAAATCCCCCTGAAGTTGACCGGGAAGTTTTTTGCCGTTATTTTTCAACATGAGGGAAGCGCAAATCCGTCGTTCGAGTGATATAATGAAGAAGCCCGTTACAGGAAGAATGAAAGGCTTGCGCTGTTCTGAAAGTGGGTTCATACCGTCGTTGAGGAAAGTGATGCTGGTGAGGTGAGGAGGACTTTCGGTTATTTTGTCCGTTGTGCTCCGAGCGATCTCAAAGGCACCTGATAGCCCGAGTAGTTCAGAACAGTAATCACAAAGAGGGTCCTGCTATTGACAAAGCCTCGCCTGACAGTTATTCTTATGCAGGTTAAAAGGAGGGAATGCCCCTCCCCAGAAGATTAAACATTTTAGTCATTGACTATTTTATCACATGTTTGGGATTTTAAATATACAAGGAGGAAGAACATGAAGGTGTTTAGAATGACGCTTGTGATCAGCCTTTTGTTCGGCGCCTTTTCCGGGCTTTTGTCTGAGGAGAAAAAATCGGGCGGCAAAAAGGAATGGGCGCCTTACACCTTCAAGGGCACCGAGGAATTTCACTACAAGCTGTCATTGAAGGATTCTGAGGGAACCAGGGAAGGAAGCTACATAATCAAGATTTCCCCGGCCGAGAAGGACCAGTTCACGCTGACCATCAAGGGCAATCTGGGCGAGAACAAATTCGAGTCGACCTTCACTTCCGATAAGGAGAGCATATATCCCACGCTGATGGCACAGATGATGTTCAATCCTGCCGGAGCACCCCTTCTCGTGACCCTCTTTGCACCGTGGTGGGGCATGTATTTCGTCGGCAAGTCATGGAAAGTGGGCAATGGGTGGAGCTTCACCGACGAGGACGGCAAAGAGGTGTCCTTCAAGGTCGAGGATACCTGTGAATACGCAGGGCAGAAGGGCTACAAGACGGTGATGCGGGAGGACAAAGAGGAAAGGTTCGTCGCCTGCATTTCGCCGGATATCGCACTGCCCCTCTACATCCGCGTTCAGGAGGAGGAAGGCAACCTCTACACACTGGAACTCACCGAGTACAAGGAATGAGCCGGAATCCCAATCCAGATGAAATCCTCAAACTCGCGAGGTTAAACGAGAAAGAGGGTAATTACACTCAGTCGGCCGATCTCTACAGGAACGCCGCCGCCCTCTTTGGCCAGAAGGGGAAATTCAAGAAGCAGGTCGAAGCCCTGCTCTCCCTGGCTCAACTCCTGGACTGGTATCTTTCCGACTATGAGGGGGCACTTTCTACTTATCAGGAAGCCCTGGGAATTATAGAGGAGCGTGACCTTCCCGGCAGGTGTCGTGCTTTTTACGGGATGGCGGTGCAGGAGTATTTCCTCGGGCACATAGATGACGCTCTCGTTCACTCCAAGGAAGCGCTGAAATTCGCCGAGACCGAGAAGGATGATTTCGTCAAGTCCCTGACGTATACCCTGCTTGGGGACATCCTCGTCCAGAGGGGAAAGCTCGAAGAGGCACAGGTCGTTCTCGAGAGTTCCAAGAAGATCGCTGAGCGAAAGGGCTGGGATGCCCTCAGGGGGAGGGCGCTCTCATCGCTTGGGCTTCTTTATGCCGAGATGGGTGAGCTGGACCTGGCCAAGCTTTACCTGAAAGAAGCGATCGAAGTCGCCGAGGAGGTGGGCGACAGGAGCTTAGAAGGGACGGCTTATGTCAGGCTCGGGATAACTTATCTGATAGCGGGTCAGGACTACGAGGCCAGAGAGTGGCTGAACAGGGGCAAGAAGATCGCCGAGGAAACGGGAATGAAGATCCTCAAGGAAGAGGCCGAGGATTACCTCGAGCAGCTGGAAGAGCCTTTCTGAGGAGACACTCCAAATGGTGAGGAAAGGCCATTTCGTTTTTCTCTTTATACTGTTGTTCGCGGCGTCTCTCGTCGGGGCCGACTCCCTTACGCAGTGGCTCGGAGTTTACCTGTCGGGCCAGAAGATAGGTTACGTGTACCTTCAGGTCGTTCCGCTCGAGGGCGGATACAGAGTTATCGAGAGAAACGTCATGAGCTTGAAGATGCTCGGGCAGGACAAGGAAGTGACGACCTATCAGGTGGCCCTGGCGGACGAGAGCTTCCGCCTGAGAGAGTTTTCTTTTTCGATGAAAACGGGCGATCAACAGGTGTCGGAAGAGGGAAAGGCTCGAAAGGGGACGCTGAAGGTCAGCGTTATAACGGGAAAGGGTTCCCGCTCGGAGAGGAGCTTCCTTTACAGAGGAGATCTTTATCTGCCGTCGTTGCTCGAGGCCAAGGCGGCCCTTCAGGGTCTGAAAAGCGGAGTCTTCCACATTTTTGATCCGAGCACCATATCCCTCGATTCTGGAGAGGTCCGTGACCTCGGCACCGCAGAGGTCGAGCACGGGGGTGAGGTAGTTACTGCCCGCCTTTACGAGGCAATTTACTCGGGGATCAGGACGCGTACCTGGGTGAGGGACGGGAGGATATTGAGGGAGGAATCCCCCATGAAGATCGTCATGGTCGATGAGCCGAAGGAGAAGGCGGTGCAGCTGGGCGGCGAAAAAGTCGATCTGCTCTCCCTCTTTGCCGTGGAACCCGGCGGACTCAGGGTGAATCCGGCCGATTACAGGTTCGTCAGGCTGAAGCTGAGCGGCGTGGACTTCGATAACCTGGACCTCAGCTTCGACGGACAAAAGGTCGTGAAAAGGAAGGGGGACCATGTGATACTTTCAATAGAGAGGCCCGACCTCGATAGCCTGAGAGGGAATGTCGCGTTGCCCGATTCCGTGAGCCTCTACCTTGAACCCACGCCCTTTATACAGTCCGATGCTCCCGAGATAGAGGACCTCGCCCGCGAGATCACAGCCGGAGCGGAGAGCGATGTCGACAGAGTGAAGAAAATCCTGGAGTGGGTTTACACGACCCTCGACAAGAAGCCCACGGTGACGCTTCCCACTGCGCTGGACGTTCTCAAGATGGGCTACGGCGATTGCAACGAGCACTCGGTCCTTTTCGCTGCCCTTGCCAGAGCCGCCGGCATACCCGCTGAGATCACGGTGGGGCTCATCTACCAGCTCGGCCGGTATTATTATCACGCGTGGGACGCGGTGTTTATCGGGGGCCGATGGGTTTTCGTCGACCCCATTTTCAACGAGTTTCCCGCCTCGGCGGGGCATCTGATGCTTAAGAGGGGCGGAATAGAAAAGCAGGCCGATCTCGTTCCCGTCGTGGGACAGCTCAAAATCGAGATTTTAGAAGCGAGATAATTGAAGGTTCTCGTCAGGACTCCCAACTGGATAGGTGACAGCTGCATATCGCTCGGCTTTCTCAGATCCCTCGAGGAGTCGACGGCAGGTGAGGTTTTCCTGCTGACCGCGCGAAGGGTTGCACCTCTTTTTAAGGGCTTCGGGAAAATCATCGAATTTTCAGGAAGAAGGGAGCTCTTCGAGAGGTCCCTTTCCCTGAGGAAAATCGGCTTTGACCTCTGTTTCGTTCTTCCTCCATCCATTTCGTCGGCTATCTCGGCGAGCCTTGCCTGTTCGGGCGAGAAGATCGGCCCCGAGGGGGAATGGGGAAGGCGGATTTTTCTGACCAGGACCCTGAAGTTCGATCCCCATAAGAAAAGGCACCTCCTTTTGGAATATCTCGATCTCCTTCGCGCAGTGGGTTTATCCCCGAAAATTCGCGTTCCCGCCCTGCGTTTTGAGGATCGGGAGATAGAATGGGCGCGGGATTTTCTCTTAAAAACGGGGATCGATCCTGCGAAGACCGCCGCCATCGCTCCTTTTGCTGCCTACGGGTCGGCAAAAGAGTGGGGGATAGAGCGCTTTCTCGAGCTCGCCGGAAAATTGCTTGATAAAGGGCTGAATGTCGTCGTGATGGGTGGACAATCTGACAGGGCGAGGAGCGAGCCCTTCGAGGGCCTCAGGGGATGCCTTAACCTCGTGGGAAAACTGAGCCTGAGGGAGTCGGCGGCCCTTCTGAGACACATATCGCTTCTCGTGGGCAATGACTCAGGAGCGGCCCACCTGTCAGTCTGTGCCGGGGCGAGAGTGGTGGCGATCTTCGGATCGACCTCTCCACGATGGACGGGTCCTCTCGGGGAGGGACACAGGGTGATCTATAAAGCTTTGCCCTGCAGTCCATGCTTCAAGAGGGAGTGTCCTCTCGGAACGAGAGAGTGTATGAAATCGGTAAGCGTCGATGAGGTGCTCGAGGCGGTCCTGGAGGCGATCGGGAATTAAACTTTGTCCTTTCCAACCAGGAGGAAGAGGGCCCCAATCAGGCTGTTTATGAGTCCCGAGAGGTAATAGGTCACCGAGAGGGAGAAGGCCGTTTCCCGCCCTATCATGTTCCCGAAGAACAGCACAAATCCGCTTTCCCTGAGTCCGATCCCGCCGACGCTCAGAGGGACGGCGGCCAGGAGGTTTATCAGCGTCACGTAGAGGATGACTTTGAAAACCGGAAGGTGAAGGGAGAGGGCTACGCCGCTCATATAGGCGGCGCCGACGAAGGAGAGCTGCACCATGAAGGAAAGGATCAGTCCCAGAATGAGAGTTTTTCTCTTGTCTCTGTAGGAATAAAAGGCGTCGTAGAGTTTCTTGAACTTATCGCCCAGGGGAATTTTGAGGAGCAGGGCAGTGAGCACTTTGTGGACGGCCGGCCTGAGGGAGATGAACGTCCCGCCTATTATCACGACGGCCATGAGGAGCACAACTCTTCTGAAGGGACGTATTTCCTCGAATCCGAAGGGGAGAGATAGAAGTGCGATCATCATGATGGCTATAAAACCCAGTATCCTGTCGATTATCACCGAGGCGAAGCTGTGGGCCTTTTTCCCCGTGTGTCTGGAAAGGTAAATCCCCCTCATGATGTCGATTCCCGCTCCTGAGGGCAGTATGTTTCCCAGAAAGAGGGAGATGAGGTAAACCTTGAAAAGGCCGAGGATAGGCGGATTTTCGCCCTGGGATCTCAGGAAGACCTTCCATCGGAGGGCCGAGAGGAATATCCCGAAACCGTTCACGGCAATGGCAATGAGAAAGGGAAGGGGCCTGAGAAGGATGAAGTTATCCGCAATCTGTTTGAGATCCAGCTTATAGAGCAGGATTCCTATCAGGGCTGCGGCTATGACGAACCTGATCGAGTAAGAAAGGGTCTTTTTCATAATAAAAAGAGGCTCAGATTCTCAATATAAGGAAAATCCGCCTATATATCAACTTTTCTGGCGAAGAGATCGGGTATCTCGAGGTGGTAACGGGCGAATTTCAGGAGGAGATCGAAAAGGACATCGGTTTCAGCTTTAAATCGGTTTAATTTGTTTATCGGCAACTTCAAGATCCTCTGAAATTCCGAAATGCCTTTTGAACCCAGCATTATGGAATCCTCCGCCGATTTCCAGCAGTTCTCACAGAGAACCCCTCCCTTTTCGACTGAAAAATAGAGGAGTTTCTCCCGGCTCTTGCAGACTGTGCATCTATCAAGGACGGGCATGTGCCCCAGATGGGACAACGCCTTAAGCAGGAAGGCAGCGAGAAGTTTCTTGAGGTCATCGGATTCGGGGATGAGCTTCAGGGACGTAAGGGCGAGCTCGAGCAGAGCCCTGTTAGGGGAGAAGACCTCCGTCGCACGCTCCAGGAGCTCCGATATGTAAGATGCCCCGAGGAGGAATCTGTAGTTTCTCGCCAGTTCAGCATGGGGATCGAGAAGCTGAGCTTCCTTCACGATCTGAAGCTCTCTGTCCCTGCTCAGGTAGAGGACTATCTCCGAGAGGCAGAAGTTCTCCAGGGCTGCCCCCAGGCGGGATCCCGGCCTTCTCCTCCCCTTGGCGACCGCCTTTATCTTCCCATATTCGGCCGTAAAAAGGACTACAACGTCGGAAGATTCCCTGTAGGGATATTTGTTGATCACCAGTCCTCTGACTCTCTTCAGCCTCTTTTCCATGTGCTCCGCAGGTTTAGCTTTCCCTGGATCCCCCGGATGCTGCCCGACAGGGGAATCCAGAGCCCCAGGTCGAACCTCAGGATTTTTCCGCCGAGATATACGTGTGGTATCAAGTATATTCCATTGCCGCTCATGTTGTCAGGAGGGCGCAGGACGCCGGGGAGCCCCGAGCGAGGCATTTCACTCTTAGAATGAACCAGGAGCCACGTCAGATAGAGGCTCCAGCGCCTTATGCCGAAATAGAGAGCAGAGCTTTTCTCTCTGCCACCCGCGTATGTAATGCCATCGAAAATAACAATTTCTTCGAGCTCCCTTCTGCATTCGGCCGAGGCCCTCCAGGTGATCTCTCCTCCATAGCGTCTGAGATAAAAGTTCGCCCTGAAGTGTTTTCTGATCCTGGCATTTAGGGACCATTGGTTCCTCACAGAGCTTGGGATTTCGGGTTTCTTCTCGCCTTTCAAATACAGGGTGAGAACCACGCCGGGACGAGGACTGAGCCTTCCCTTAAACCTGGCACTCCAGGAGTTTCCCCCTCCGCCGAGGTCGAAGCTGAACCCGGCGTCCTCCGATTTCCAGAGAAAATGGGGTCTTATCGCGATTTTCCTGTTGTGAAAGTTATAGCTGAAAAGCACTCCCGCTCTCGAGGAAGCTCCATAGGCGAAAAGGGTATCCGCGCCGACGAAGCCGAGGCCCAGCTTTCTCCCTTTCCCTCGATAGGTCATGAAGAATCTGCTTTTTGAGGGAGCTACGTGGGCTTCGGCGGCCAGCGCTTTTATCGTCGCCTTTAATTTTACGCCGGGTTTTCCGCCTCTCGTGGAAGTTTTCAATATGTCTCCCGCTGAGAAAAGCGAACTCCTCTCCAGCCCGAAACGGGTTTTGAAAAGGCCCACACTGATAGATATGAATCCTGTGTTCAGTTCGACGAGGCCGCCCTTATCGCAAATCCCACGGTTGAGGAGCAGTTTCCACCTTTTCCCTCTGACGAGGAAATCCCCCTGGATGAGAATTTTACTCCGCCCTTCGGTCCGGGCCCGGATTCCGGCCCCGATGAGGAGCTCCCTTTTCTCCCTGGAGAAGTAGAGGCAATTTCTCAGGGCGGGGGCTCTGTACCTCTCTATGCCCATCCTTCTCATGAAGTCGCGAAAGTCCAGAAAGGGCCTTTCTTCTCTTTCCAGGAGGATCAGTGCTATTTCGTCGTCGCTGAGATAAGGGATCTGACGAAGTTCCGGCTCGTCGGCCGTATTGGGGTTAACCGGGTGAATTTCGGGGTAGAGCGAATCTACAGGGGCCTCAGAGGCCAGGAACATCGCGGTCAGGAGGGCAGAGACAGGGAGTGTCACGTCTCATGATCCCTCCTCAAGCAGGTAGTAATAGAGGGCAAGGAGGGTTTTCGCATCCTTTATCCTGCCCTCTTTGAGAAAATCTTCTATCTCTCCTTTCCCGGCTCTGAAGGGCTCTATGATCTCGTCAAAATCGAAGTTCGTGTTGCTTTTCTGAAGATCCCGGGCGAAGAAGAGGTGCATTTCCTCTGTAGAATAGCCGGGAGCGAGATAGAATGAGGCGATTTTTTCCATCTCCGCTGCCCTGTAGCCCGTTTCCTCCTCAAGCTCTCTTTCGGCGGTGGCCCGCGGGTCCTCTCCCCCTTCTATTTTCCCGGCGGGGATCTCTATGAGTTCCTCCCCCACGGGGTATCGGAACTGTCTGAGGAGGAGGATGTCTCCGTTCTCAAAGAGGGGCAGGATGGCCACCGAGCCCCGGTATTCAACCACCTCGCGGATCGTTTCCCTGCCCGAGGGAAGGGAAACCCTGTCCACCCTCAGGTTTATTATTTTTCCCCTGTATATGTATTTGCCCTCGATTTTCTTCAATTCACTCACCTCTCATCCTGAAAAAGGCCTCAGGACTGACCTTTTTGAAACCGGCCGGCGGCAGCAATTCCTTCTGTTCTATGTTGATCCTCTCTGCTTTTTTTATCTCCGACGTGTAGATTTCTCCCCCTTTAGAGATGGACCTGGTGAGCACGGGAAGTCCCGATGTCAGCCTTCTCAGCTCTTTCTCTATCTTTTCCCTGATGAAGCTTTTACCGAAGATCTTGCCCACGGACTTCTCGAAGGTCAGAAATTCCTCGGCCTTCAGGTCTTCCCTGACCCAGATCTCCTCCTCGAGGCTGCCGTTCACGAGCACGTTGTATTTAACAGCATCTTTCCCGAGGATTTCCTTTTTCTCGGAAGTTCTCAATACCTTTACCTCGGCGGACGTGTCGGCCGCCATGGCGCTCTTCATTTTCTCCGCGGCCTTTGACCAGGCCTTCAGGTCTACCTCGGTGTAGACCTTCCTCTCAGGATCGGTCATGAAAATCCTGTTGCCGGGGATGTCTATTATGAAATCCCCCATGTTGCCCGTGATTCGGGTTTTTTCGCCGAGGACGATGGCCTCGTAGTCAGTTACTGCCTCGTTTTCTCCCGCCCGGGCCGACTCGCTCACGGAGAAATGCCATCCCATGGCGGAAGTGAGGGTCATAACAAGTAGAAATCCTGTCAACGAAAACACCTCCTTTAACTCGATGTGTAAAGGGCGAGGAATTCTTCCCTCCACCGGGAGAAATACCCGCCTTTTATAGCTTCTCTTATCTCCCTCATCAGGTCCTGAAAAAAGTGGACGGAGTGGAGTGTAGCCAGGTGGGCAGCGAGGATCTCGCCGGCGTTGAAAAGGTGCCGGATGTAAGCCCTTGTGAAATTTCTGCAGGTGTAGCAGGTGCAATTGGGGTCGATGGGCCTGTAATCCCTGGCGTAGGAGGCATTCTTTATGACGAGTTTGCCCCTTCTCGTGAAGACGCTACCGGTCCGAGCGTTTCTCGTGGGGAGGACGCAGTCGAAGAGATCCACGCCTCTGGCCACCGAGTCTATGATGTCTTCCGGGAATCCCACGCCCATCACGTAGCGGGGCTTTTCCCTGGGCAGAAGTCGGGCGGTCCTCTCGATTATCATGTCCCTTTCCAGTTTGGGCTCGCCGAAGGCGAGCCCTCCAATGGCGTATCCGTCGAACCCCATGGCGACGAGGGCCCTGGCGCTTTCCTCCCGTAGCTCAGGATAGACCCCGCCCTGTACTATGGCGAAGATGGCCTGATCCGGGCTTATCCTGTTTATCTCCTCTATGGATCTCTCCGCCCATCGGAGAGTCAGTTCCATCGCCCTTCTCGCCTCCCTCTCCGACGAGGGGTAGGGCGTGGGCTCGTCCAGCACCATGATGATGTCGGAGCCTATCTTTTTCTGAATTTCTACGACCTTTTCGGGGGAAAAGAAGATCTTGCTCCCGTCAAGGTGGGATCGGAATTCCACCCCTTCCGGGGTTACCTTTCTTATGTCGGAAAGGCTGTAAACCTGGAACCCCCCCGAGTCGGTGAGGACAGCGCCTTTCCAGGCCATGAAGCTGTGGATTCCGCCGGCCTCCTGAATTATGTCCTCGCCGGGCCTCAGGTGAAGGTGATAGGTGTTGGAAACAATGATCTGTACGCCCGATTCCTCGAGGTTTCTGGGCGCGAGGGCCTTCACTGTAGCCTGAGTTGCAACGGGCATGAAGGCCGGTGTTTCCACGATCCCATGGGGCGTGTGGAGCAGGCCGGCCCTCGCGCCCGTCTCTCCGTCTTCGGCTATGATCTCGAACCTGATGGACACAGTTCAATCCTCCTCCAGTCTTCTCACTCTGATCTCTCCGCCCGATTCCGTGATCTCTACTATTTCTCCCTCGAAAAGGATCTTGAAGCCGGTTCCCTCGATGTTCCTGTGCGTTATGTAAAGGCGCCTTTTGCCCGGCAGAACCTGAAGAAGCCCTCGCCCGAGGTTCTCATCGAAATAGAGGACCTTCGCCAGAACGGTCTTTCCCTCTTTACTCTTTCTTTTCCTTTCCTTCAGTTTTCTTGTCCTCTACCTTTCTGCCCGATTTTTCAAGGACTTCTTCTGCTTCTTTCTTGAGGTCCTCAACATATTGAACGCCGTACTTCTTCCGGAGGGCCTTTCTGAACTCCTCCCACTTCTGCATCTCCAGCTTGCTTTTCAGATTGCCCTCGATCTGCGAGCGCACCTCGTCCAGGCTCTTGTAATGGGTCGGTTCCTTTCTCACGACCTTTATTATGGCGAAGGCAGTATCGTCCAGGGCGATGATGTCGCTTATCTGCCCCTCCTTGAGTTTGAAGCCAGTCTCCACCAGGGCTTTAGGCTCCGAGCCTTTTGTGAGGTTTTGCATGAGTCCCCCGGACTTGGCGTCCCTCGCCACCGAATACTCAGCGACCAGGCTGTCGAAGGGCTCACCAGCCCTGGCCTTCTTGAGGACTTCCTCGGCCGTTTTCCTGTCCTTGACGACAATTCTCCTGAAAGTCACCCTGGCCGGGCTTTTGTATTTCTCCCTGTTTTCGCGGTAATACTTAACGATCTCCTTCTCCGGCACCTTCACCTTTTCCCTGATTTCTTTCTCGAAGAGCTGTCTCTGGAGGACCTTGCTCCTTTCCTGTTCGAGCTCCTTGCGGACGTCAGCGAGCAGGTAGAGTTTTCTCGCTTCTGCCTCTTTCGTTATCAGTATTTCATCTATCATCCTGTCCAGGAGCTCCTTCTTTCCCTCCTCCGATTCGTAGCGGCTTCTGAAGAAGGGGGGAATGTTCTCGAGCCTCTCGTCGAATTCCAGCCTGGTTATGGGTTCGCCGCCCGCAACTGCCACGTACTCCTTGAAGTTCTTTCTGAAACAGCGTTCAACGCCGTCGAGGGCATCGTTGAAGTACTTGCTTTTTCTGTATTTAGTTGCTACTGTCTCGAAAGATTTGGCGGCATCCACATATCTCCCGAGCTTTTCGTAGACGAGTCCGAGCCTGTAATAGACCTCGTCCATCCTCTTGTGGCGTTCGGGATACAGGTTTTTGGCCATGAGCAGGTGTTTGAGGGCATCTTCCGGCCTCTCGAGCCTGTCGAATTCGAGGTCCGCCATGTTGAGAAGTATGTCGAAGACCACCTTTTTGGGGGGATCCATACAGAGAGCCTTGTCGAAGGTCTCGAGGGCCTTCTCGTAGTCCCCTTTGTTTATCAGTTCCTGTGCCGTTTCAAGCAGGGCGTCCACATTGCTTTTAGCCCGGGCAAAACCTGCCAGCATAGCGAATATAGCCAGGGCCAATGCCGCCTTTTTCATTATCCCAACCTCCTTTATGGATAAAATTTTTTTGCAGCTATCATCCCCAGGGCAGAACCCACGGGGAGAAGCAGATTATCGTCGATTTTGGTGTTAAACACCTCGAGGAGCGTGGCAACCACAACTCCAGCGATACGGACCTGAAGGGGCTCGTATCGGAGAGCCAATGCCACGAGGAGCGATGTGAGAAAGAAGGCCGCTGTGCCTTCCAGTGTTTTGTCCTTGTAAATTTTTTTCCTGCCGCGCGCCCTGCCAAAGACGGTGGCAGAAGCATCTCCAACGGTCAGGAAGAGAAGTGAGAGGACAGCGATGTTCTTTGAGAATAGAAAGGTGACAAACGTGGCCGATAAGAGGAGATAGGTGGCCCCGGTTATGCCCCTGACCTCGTAATCCCTCAGCATGCCGCCAAGAAGTCTCATGAAGAGGTCCCTGAAAAAGGGCAGTGTTTTTCGCGCAGCCTCCACGAGGAATGCCACGAGGAGCAGGACCATCAAGATATTTCTGGAAAGGTCGATGGGCAGATGGTGAATGCCGACGGGGATAAGGGTACAGGCGAAGTGTATTACTTTTCTCTTTATCTCACCTTTGCCCATCTCACAGCCGGCCAGTCAGGGAGATTCGGTAAGAGGAGCCGAGGTCAGAATGGGCGAGGAAAGCGTAGTCGATGTCGAATCGGTTCGTGTTGATACCCGCCCCGAATGCCGGATTTCCCCTGTCCAGCCCGCCTCTTAGCTTGAAGAACCCCGTCACGTTGATTTCGAGGCCCAGGGAGGGTTCAAATGATACGATCGAGAGGCTAAGCGGCGAAGATGTGGATCTGTTCTCGAAGAAAGTCTGAAGGTCGGCGGTGAGGAGAAAAGAGCCCTTCCTTTGGAAGCTTATGCCGAGCCTGAGATTGGGCATGATGTATTCTTTCCGGCCGCTTGACCAGAATATGGGGGTCATGAAGGCATCGCGGAGGACGATGCCATAGCTCACGTGTTCGCCGGTTCTCTGATAGCCGAGGTCTACCCCCATCCCGATTCCCTTTTCAACCGAAAGGTCTTCCTGAAGCACTTTGATCGACATCCCAAGGCGTCCCCCCAGCAGGTCACGCGCTCCGGCCAGGTACATCGCGATCAGATTGTAGTTCAGCTCGTCGATCACCCCCACGTTGGATGCGCGGGCCGTGTCGCTGGTGTCCTTAAGGGCTGTCTGTTTGATTCCCGGGGAGTTAAGGATATAGAGCCCGATTCCGCCCGTAACATCTCCCAGGAGATTTTCGATCGAGAAGGAGAGAAAATCCATCCGGAGGAGCCCACCGAAAATATCGGAATGCATCAGGAAAACCTGTCTGGAACGAGCTCCTCTCAGTCCGGCGGGATTCCAGTAAACAGAAGTCGGGTCTTCGGCAACGGCCACGTAGCTATTGCCGAGCCCGAGTGGCCTGGCGCCCATTCCCATATTGAAAGGCTCTCCTGCGTATTTTGTCGCCATTAAGGGTACAGCGGCGAGCAGGATAAAAAAATATCTCATGGCTTTTTATGATATTTCTAACGAAGCCATAAGTCAAGACGCCGTAGTGCTCCGCCAAAAGGCAATCGAGGTCACCAACCTCTCAAACTCAAATGTGACTTTTCGTACCGTATACAGTACTAAAAGTTTGACTTTTCGTTCAGTTTTGTACCATTAAGTCAGTCAGAGGAGAGGAGATAATAATTCTCTTTACAGGTCTCTTTACAGGAAGTAACTTCTGTCTCACACATAGCACAAACAGCTCGGCCAACAGCTTTCTAAGCACAGGAGCTCGCAAGATTTCTTTGATCAGAAGGGAAACCGCCCAGATGAGGAAAGGGATCAACATAACCCACCTCCCGTTCTTTTCTCCTCTCTCCCCTGACATTCCTGTACCTCCAATTTTATTTTTATCCCTCCATCCACAAATGTCAGCTCTCATTGCTTCCCGGAAGGTCTCAATTAACTCTTAAATGGGAGGGACCTGAGAGGGGGTTGCGGCTTTCAGAGTTCAAATTTAATGCAGAAACCCCGGAAAAAGACCCCAGGTTTCTATCAAATTAAGCCTCTTCGAGGCTTTCTTAATACCGTAGAAGAAGATTTCCTGTTTTTATTTGTCCTGAATTACGTAAACTTTTCCATTGCTGCAGCCGATGTAAGCGAGGCCTGTATGGGAGTCCACGGCTATCGAGATGGGGCACCTCTGTAGGGGGAGATATTGGACAACGCTATTTGTGGCGGCGTCTATTACTGCGACCTTGTGGGGATTCGGAATAAGAGCATAAACATGGTTAAGCGCTGTGCTGTATGCAATGCGTTTGGCAGGGTTTGCGATGTTTATGGTTGCAAGAGGTCTGAGATTCAGGGGATCCACCACTGTGATATGGTTTTGATACCGGTGAGTTATGTAAAGTGAATGGTTGAATGGGTTCAGACACATGTCATCTGAGTAAGGGCTAATGGCAACTCCCATTATCTCCGGGTTAGCTCCCCACTCGATAACGGCAATAGTATTAGCCACGCTTCTCAGGGCGTAGACAAAAATACCGAAGTCGACAACTTCAGAAATTATTTCTATCAGTCCGTATGAAGTTGTGAAAGAATCAATCACAGCGAGTGTGTGCTCGTCGAGTCTGTAGATCTTACCGCCTTCCAACCCCCAGAATATCGAATTGGTCTGTGGGCTCAAGGAGGCAGATATATAAGTAGCACTGCCGAGAATCTTTTGGGCCAAAATGCTGTCGGTCAGGCAATCTATTTTGTAAAGAAAATCCTGGAAGTCTCGCACTGTTGCCGCAAAGATCCAGTTGTTGGTGACGTCGAGCTCCAGGATGAAGCGATTTTCGCCAGGGGTGACCGGTATTTCAGCAATGAGAGTGTCGCATTCCAAATCGATGACCCTTATCTCCGATCCATAGCTGTCATAAACATAGAGTTTGTGAAGAAACGGGTGCACCTTCAGTGCTGAGGGGCTGCCACCTGTGCTGATCGAATCTATAATGGTTAAATCTCCCCAGAGGACGGTAGCAGTTAACGCCTGCAACAGGAATAAAAGGGAAAAGGCAGGCTTAATATTTAATAACTTTATGGACGCCAATGGGTTCCTTTTCAAAGGGCACCTCCAGCTGGATGATATAAAGTCCACACGGGACTTTATTCCCATTAAAGTCAGTGCCATCCCATGAAGTCTGTTGAGTCGGCGGAACCACATTCAGAACATTTATCAACCTTCCGGCCGGATCGAAGATCTTCACAAGCCAGTGGGAGACTTTTACGGGATAATTGACATCGATAAAAAGTTTGTCTCTAAAGGGATTTGGAGCTATTCGCGAGACTCTCGGGATTTGTCCTGAATTTTCCTTGACCTCGACGATTTCTCCCGATATATACACATTGTCTATTCTGAACCTGCCATAAGCCCCTCCTCCGTGAACGCCGCAGTCCGCATCTATGGTAAATCGAATTCCACTGACAACTTGTGTGGAGTCCAGGACGGCATAGAAATGTGTCCAGTATGGATTGCTGAAATACGTACAGCTCCACATGGATGTCCATTGGCCGTTGATCTTCAATTCGATCGTGCTGTTGTTACTTCCCATTCCGTATGATTCAAATAGATTTTGAAAGTACACGCTGCATGTGCAATTTTTTACCTGGGGAATTTCCTGGTATAGCTTGATGTACGGCGCGGGAGACCAGCCTACACTTGCCCATATGAGGCCACACTGTGGTGGGGAGAGAAATTCCGTGGTATCCGCCATATATCCAATAGAGCCAGCACCTGAATCTCCCTCTATAGCCCATCCCGTGTACCATGGGTCTTCGTCGAAACCGGGATTTACTATGAGATTATCGGCGCAAAGGAGTGAGATCGTGAAGAGGACAGCCAAAATTATTCGAAACATAATCACACCTCCCTGCATCTTGATGTTAAACCTGTCCGTGAATTTTTGTCAAGTTTTTTTTATGATACAAAGGCAGCGGAGCCTCAGGAGGATAATTGCGTCTTTATGAGCGTTGACAGCTGTTTTTGCCGTTATTATACTTCTCGCATGCCAGGATTGGTGGAATTCTTTGTCATTGCTCTCGTGGGGTTGAACCCTTTGGTCTCCCAAACGGTTTTCGAGCGTTTCTTTTCGCCGAGTTACGGTTTTTACTATGAGGATGTCTGCGACGGCCCCCTTTATCCTCAGTTTTTGAGGGGTAACAGGGTCGGCAAGCTCGATCTCGGCCCCGTCGACGTTTCTGCCTTTTTCGACACGCCCTTCAGAGTCGTGAAAGGGGATTTAAGCCGCATTTATCTTGAACCCGCGGGGTTTGAAGGCGAAGAGCCCTTCACTCTTCTCTTTTCCGAAAGAGGGCATCTCGAGCGGGTCCACGTCGGAGGAGCCTTCGGCAGGCGCATCGGAGGGCATTTTTCATTTTTGCTCACGGCCGATTATTCTGATCCAGGGCAGACTCCGGGTGAGAGGTCCTCTCAGTTTTCACTTTCCTCCGATCTGAAATACGGCCGCCTCGAAATGCCCTTGTTTCTCATGAAACACAAAATGGAGGATACCGACGATCTTTTGATTTTTAGCTTTGAGCCCTCTTATGGTCTGATTTCTTTGAAATTTGGAGCTCTGAGGGAAACGAACCTGGATTTGACCCGAATAGAAATCGGGGGAGGGCTCAGGATCTCAGGCAAGACATCGTTTACAGGACGTTTTCAGCTTGACAGCAGAGGAGGGGAGGGGGATTCAAGGGGATTCCTGGGGTTTAATTGTCAAAGCGCTTTCGTCGCCCTGGAGGCGGGATCTTACCTCTCGAGCTGGGGGCTGATGCCTTCTTTCGGCATCGGTCTCGAAAGCCCCTTTCTGTCTCTGTCAGCTTCTAAGGATGTGAGATTCAATTTCCCGGCTTATTCCGATACATCTCTGGAGCCTGGAAGCGATATAGACGCCCGTCTGGAATTGAAGCTTCCCCTTCCTGCCAGGCTCGGGGTTCATTACGGAGACTACAGCCGGGTCAAAGTTTATTGTTCCGTTCCTCAGGGAGCTGAGGGCGGGATGGAGTCTTCCTATGAGTGGTGCAGGGAGGCACGCTTTCTCAGGGCGAGCCTTTGGGTTGATAGCCTGAAACTCACAGGATTGATCGGACTATGGGGCGCGGTATCCCATACCCTTTTCGCCGACCTATCTTGCGGCTCTTCTACCGATTTCTGTGCCGATAAGATCCTGAGGAAATGGGATGTTTCCCTGGGGCTGAACATCAAGAAGGTCACCTCCGACACGAGCACGTCGATCAGTTTCAGTCCGACTTTTCTCTATTACGGCCAGAGCCTCGATGGAAGTTCGGCTTCTCCGGGCCTGAAGCTGGAGGTAAAGGCCATTCTATTCCGGGCTGTTCTGATTGAATTCGCCTTCCGACGGATCTGGAACGAGGAAGGACCTGCCCTCACCGCTTTCTACAGGCCCGGCGTCCTCGCCCTTTCAACTCACGGGGATAGATTTTACAGCCTCAAGATCGCCGCCTTGCTCTGGGATTGAGCGGTTCCCGTCAGCACGTCTTCATCGATTCCCGTAATTGCGACATCGACTATTTCGCCCAGAAGGGATTCGGGCCCTTCGAAGCGGATCCTCAGGTAGTTCTCTGAAGTGCCTTCCAGGACGCCGTTTTTGACCTTCTCTGCGATGACCTGGAGTTTCTTGCCCACGAATTTTTCCCTGTATTCCCTCATCTTGCGCGATCTGATTTCGAGCAGTATTTTCACCCGTCTTTTTCTCTCGGCGGGGTGTATCTCTCTGAGGGAAAAGGCCTCGGTTCCCCTTCGAGGCGAGAATTCGAAGACGTGCAGGTAGGAAAAGGGCAGCCTCTCCAGGAGCTTTACCGTCTCGAGGAAGTCCTCCTCAGTTTCGGCGGGATAACCGGCTATGACGTCGGTTCCGAGGGACATGAGGGGTGTCCTTTCGAGCAGCATCTCCGCCTTCTCGAGGAAGAGCTCTCTCGTGTAGGGCCTTCTCATGAGCTTTAAGATTCTGGGCGATCCCGACTGGAGGGACATGTGAAAGTGGGGAACAAGGTTCGGAAGTTCGGGCCTTATGAATTCCAGCAATTTCTCGGTGACGTGGAGGGGCGAGATGGAGGAAATTCGAAGCCTGAATTTGTAGGGAAGGGAGAGGAGTCCCTCTATGAGGTTTTCCAGGCGGAGGCCGAATTCCCTGCCCCAATCGCCTATCTGGGTCCCTGTCAGGACTATCTCCCTGAAGCCAGCTTTTAGCAGTTCTTCAGCTTCTTCCTTTATTTCCCGGAGCTCACGGGAACGGGAGGGCCCCCTGACGAGGGGCACTACGCAATAGGCACAGCGAAAACTGCAGCCTTCCTGAACTTTGAGGTATGGCCTTTTCCTCCCCCCGAAATCCCTTATGCCGTCAGCTTTCTTGAGGTTCAGGAGACGGAGGAGTTCATCCACAGACCCGGCTTTGTTCACACCCTCCACATCGAGTCCGTACTTCGCGGCGCATCCCAGAAGATAGATGTCGGCTTTCTCACGGGCTTTTCTGAGAGCTCTGTGCAGAGCGTGCCTCGCATCTCTTTCAGCCCTGTGGGTGACGACGCAGCCGTTTACAACAATTACGTCGGCTTCCCCGAGATCCCGGGTTTCCTCGTAGCCGGAGAGCAGGAAGCTACGCCTCAGAAGCTGGGAGTCGTACTGGTTAACTTTGCACCCATAAGTGATGATCGAGAATTTCTTCGCCACAGCTCACACCTCACAGGGGGAATTAGGATAAAATCGCAGACTAAATCCCTCAGATGTTTCCGGCAGTGTTTTTAGCAGATCCGAAGGAGCGCTATTCTTCCTGTTTCTCTCCTCCGGCCTCTTCCGCTTCTGATTCTCCCGCCCTGAGTTCCTCCAGCTTTTCGAGCTCTGCCTGGAGGATCTCGCCGAGGTTGATCTTGGCAGGTTCCGGCCTGTACCTCGCGAGCTCTTCCTTCTCCTTGGCCCTGTAGTATTCCCTCTCCGAGAGAATTATGCGTTTCCTCTGGGGTTCGACCCTCAGCACCTGGAGGTTGAGCTCCTCGCCGACATTGTAGTTTTCCCTGGGGTCTCCCCGTTTCTCGAGGTGAGACTGGGGCACGAATCCCTGAAGGCCCTTATCGATCTCGATCGTGAGTCCCTTTTCAGACGCTCCGACCACTGTCGCCTTGAGATGGGTTCCAGGGGGTATTCTCCTGGATATCTCGTCCCAGGGATTGGGCCTCAATTGCTTAAGTCCCAGCTCCAGAAACCTGTTTCTCCTGTCGATGTTCAGGACTTTGAGACGCAATCTCTGGCCCTTTCTGAGAGCCTCCTGAGGGTGGGTGAAGCGTTGTGTCCAGGAGATATCGGCCACGTGGAGAAAACCCTCTATTCCGTCCTCTATCTCTATGTAGGCACCGAAGTTTCCGAAATCCCTGACGACCCCTTTGACTATGGATCCCACGGGATACTTGTCCTCGATGAGAGACCAGGGATCGGGCACGGCCTGTTTCATTCCCAGGGATATCCTCTGCTTCTCCACATCCACGTTCAGCACCACGACCTCGACCCGATCGCCCTCGCTCACGATATCGGAGGGCTTGTCGGGCAGCTTGCCCCAGGTCATCTCTGAGATATGAACGAGGCCCTCTATCCCGGGTTCGAGCTCGACGAAGGCTCCGTAGTCCACGACCTTTTTCACGATTCCCGTGATCTTAGAGCCGATGGGATATTTCTTCTTCACCGACTCCCACGGATGGGGCGTCAGATGTTTAAGCGACAGCGAGAGTTTGAAGTTTTCGGGATCGACTTCGAGGACCTTTACTTTGACTCTCTCGCCGGGGCTCACGACACGGGAGGGGTGGTCGATCTTGTACCAGGACAGGTCCGATATGTGGATCAGACCGTCGATCCCACCTATATCGACGAAGGCGCCGAAGTCGGTAAGAGTTTTGACGGTACCCTCGATGATGTCACCGGGCTTGATGGACAGAAGGACCTGACGGTTTTTCTCCATCTCTTCCTCGATGACCTCTTTCCTCGATACCACAATGTTTTTCCGGGCGCGGTTCAGCTTGATTACTTTGACCTTTATGTTCTTGCCCACGAATGACGGAATGCTCTTGACCTTCTTGACGTCGATCTGCGATCCGGGGAGAAAGGCATCCACGCCGAAGATATCCACTATGAGTCCGCCCTTGACCTGCCGCAGGACCTTGGCGTCAACCGTCTCGTTGTTCTGGTAGGCTTCCTTGATCCTATCCCACGCCATCAGAAAGTCGGCCTTGTGCTTGGAAACTATGGTTCTGCCGTCCCTGCCATCGATGGATTCGACGTAGACGTATACTTCCTGTCCGGGCTCGATGTTAGGGTCCTTGAACTCCACGCGGGGCGATACCCCCTCGGATTTTGCCCCTATGTCCACATAAACTTCCTGGGGCGTGACCTTCACTATTTTGCCCTTTACTATCTCCCCCTCCTTCGGAGGGTTCAGAGATTCTTCCAGCAACTTTAAGAAGGCTTCCTCTTCACCTCCTTTCATATTTTTTTCCTTATCCTCCATTGCTCCTATATCAC
>JAGGUL010000023.1 GCA_021158525.1 Candidatus Hydrothermota bacterium
CGTAAGCATAAACGGTGTCCTGGCAGGGTTCCTGGGCGTGCAATACAGAGGCAAGCAAAAGTGCGAGAACGACCGGATAAATCTTCTTCATCTCAAACACCTCCCCGGGTGGTGTAATTTAATTAATAAGGGATGGGGTCGGGTCGTGCAACCTGCACGACCCGACCCCGAAGAAGTTTCTAAATTTTAAAAACTTAGAGGCAGCGGGGGCGTGCATGGGGTGTGCAATTTGTGGATGTCCACATAGAAAGCCGCTGTTTCTTTCAGAAAGAGAATGACTTACCCGTTATTCCATAGGGGTCATGTATGCGCTGTGGGACAAGAGATATGGGGGCAAAATTATGCGCACCTCCTCATATTTGATAACCCATTGGCAATCAGAGAAATGCGTGGGGTCGGGTCGTGCAACCTGCACGACCCGACCCCACACACAAATTTTTGGTCAGTTTTCTTTGGTTTTTATCCGTGTGAGGATGAGCTCGAGGTCGGCGCTGGAAAACAGATATTTTCTCCCGCAGAATTCACATTTGACCTCCGCTCCGCCGTCACGGTCGATCATGTCTATGAGCTCTGCCTCTCCGAGGGAGAGGAGGGCTCTCTCTGCTCTCTCCCTGGAACAGCTGCAACGGTACTGCAGCTGTTTGTGGGCGAGGACGACTGCCCCCAGATCTCGCGATATCATGTGCAGTATGTCCTCGGGCGTCGCTCCCTCGGCCACCTGGCGGCTGATCTGGGGCATCCTCTTTATGTTTTCCTCGAGAACCTGGACCCGGTCCTCAGTTGTGCCGGGGAGGGGTTGAACTATAAATCCGCCGGCTCCGAGCACCTCTCCATCCTTGCCCACCAGCACTCCCGCCGCCACTGCGGAGGGTATGCCCTCCGATATCGTGAAGTAATAGGCGAGATCGGTGGCAATTCCGCCTGTTTTAAGGGGAATCATCCCCATGTAGGGCTGGCCGTATCCGAAATCCCTAAGGACGTAAAGCATTCCACTTCCTCCCAGAGCACCCTCCACGTTCAGCTTTCCGTCGGAGGTGGGCGGAAGGTCCACATCGGGCCACCTGATAAAGCCCCTTACGTTCCCCTCGGGGTCACCCTGGGCATATATCTCCCTTATAGGACCTTCGCTCAGGATCTGAATGGAGACCTTCTCCCTGCCCTTAAGGTTTAACCCCATAAGGCCGACGAGCGTCAAAGTTCTGCCGAGAGCCGCCGTTGCAGTGGGGAAGGTTCCGTGGATGAGCCTGGATTCTTCCACCAGCTCCTTTGTCACGGCAACAAAGGCCGTGAACTCACCCTCGCCGATCAGGGCCCTTATCGCTCTGTCCATTTTTCCTCAAAATCAGATGAATTTGCCATGCTATAAGCCCCACGAGAAGAAGGAGAAAACCGACATCGGCCGATGACAAACTGCCGGTGAAAAAGGCAGGACACATCCAGAGAACGGCCATCAGCAATGTAAAAAAGACGGAGGGCACAACCAGCCTGCATTTTTCCCTCTTGATAAACTCGCCGAAGAGAAGGAGAAGCCCCCCGATCAGGAGGACCATGAGCCCCAGGAATAGCACGAAACTCTGGCTTTTGCCCCATAGATGGGATAGTTCTCCCCTCCGCATCAAGATCGAGTAGGCTTTTAAGATACCTATGCCGCCGGAGGCCTGAAGGAGAATTCCCGCGTATTCGGAGTCCTTTCTACTTTCCACCCCTCTTTTTTCCGGCTTTCTTTCTCAGGATGCTGTCCTTGATCGGCGTTTTGTCCTGTTTTTTGTCGCTCTTTTTTTCGCCTTCTTCGTTTATTATCTCAAGGATGCCTTTCAGGAAATTCTTCTTTTCGACTAGATCGTTAACGCCGTCGCCGTCTTTATCTATGAAATTATCGAATTTGCTCGCGAGAGACTTTTTGGGCTTCCTCTCCGGTTTTTTGGTCTGGCCGTGAGACGCAAACCCTCCGCTCGCGAGCGCCAGGATCAATATAAAAACTGCTTTCCTCATGTTATTATTATCTCCGTTTTTCTTTGGTAATGTCAAGTTTTATAGGTACCAGAGAGGGTTTCTTGAACGCACGTTTTTTCGCGTCTTTCCTGGGAGCGCTGTCTTTCTCGGTTCGCTTCCGCAGAAAATCGAGAGGATTGAATTTTCTGGACAGGAACTCTTTCGCCTTCTCAACGAAATGCTTCGGCCGGGGCTTCGATTTCTTCCCGATCTTCCTGTCGGGAGGGGTCTTCACCTTCTGAACTCTGGAATGGCGGTGTGTCCCCTTTCTCTTCTCCGTCTCTATTGAGCTTTTTCTTTTCTCCCTGTGTGGAGCCTTCTTTTTCTCCCTGTGATCATGTGGGATTACCTTGTTGTTTTTCCAGCGATGGGGCGTCGTGTCTTTCTTCCTGGCGATCACGGAGCCCACCGGGGTAACTTTTGGTGGGGTTTTCTTCCAGTGTCCTGGCTTGGGCGGTGAGGTCCTGTAAGGCTTATAGCCGGGATCCGGGTAAACTCCGTGATGGGGGCGTTTATATCGGTAAATGGGATAGAGGAAGGAATTGTAATCCACGCAATACCAGACGTCTATGTCGATGTAAACGAGGGGCCTGTCCCAGGGATCGAGGGGGACCCACGCGATCCAACCCGGCCCCCAGGCCCAGGCCACCCAGCCCGGTCCCCAGACGTGACCCGGCACCCAGACCCAGCCGATCCCCGCGACGTAAGCCCATCTGCCGTAGTGATAGGGCACGAATCCCCAGGGTTCGAAGGGCACCCAGACCCAGCCCCAGTGGAGGGTCCATACCCAGCGGCCGTGACGATAGGGCCTCCAGCCGGCATCCACGTAGGGTACCCAGACCCAGCCGATTCCGGCCGCGAAAGTCCACCTGCCGTATCCCGAGAGCTCCGAATACCCTATGTAAATGCTGAGGGGCAGGTGTTCGTCCCTGACCGTTTCCCTGTATTCCCTGTCGAGATCTCTGCACCAGCGTTCGAAGTCGTCCCTGGGAGGCTTTCTCCTGAGTTCAACTATATAGCCTTCCGGAACGGCTTTGGCCGCTCTCCCCTTTCTGAGATACTTGGTCTCGTACGCCGTTGTGAGCTGAGCTTCTCCTCTTTTGACGTATACGTAGAAGTCTTCCCCGCCGGGGTAGTCAACCCTGACGACGGTCCTCTCGGCGAGAGTCAAAGTGACCCCATCTCCTTCCAACATGAAGTAACTGTTCCCTCCCACCCCGGGGACGCTGATAGAAACAGAGCCGTAATACAGCTTAACAGTCACATCTTCCTCATCGGCCTCCGGGACATAGCTGATCTCGCTGAATTTGAGCCGCGTGTTAGAATCGATCCTGAGGAGGGCCCCTCTTTCCATCTGGATCTCGAGCCGGGCATCGTAACCTGTCTTTATTATGTCGCCTTCCTCGACGAGCATGTTGAGGGTACAATAGCCCCATTCCCCCTCGGCAACCCTGTAAACCATGGCGTCGCCGTCCATGATGCTGACCCTTCCGAAGCTCGGCTCGCGAGCCGAG
>JAGGUL010000018.1 GCA_021158525.1 Candidatus Hydrothermota bacterium
GGAAGTACTCGGTCTGAATCTCCTTGTAGCCCACGACTAAAGGCGGCCTCGCCTCGGGAGAGAATTCCTGGCCGTTAAGAAACTGATCGATGGAAATGGCAGCCTTTCTACCCCAGGCTATGGCCCTGGCTATGTTGGCCGGATCCGAACCGCCGAAAACTCCCTTCATGGGGGTCGCGGCCGTCTTCATATCGATCTTCAGCTTATTGCCTTCTACCAGTTCGGAAGGCAGGAAATCGAGAGATGCCTGGCTCTGATGCCCGTTCACGACCATCTCCACCTCGAGTGTCTTCGTCCCCTCGGGGCCCTCGATCTCCACGAGCCTTCGATCGGTCTTTTCCTTGATGCCGATAACCTTAGTCTCGAGAAGTATCTCCACTCCCTCTTCTCTCGCCCTTTCCACGTCCTCGGAGGGAACCTTTATTCCCTTTTCAGTGGCCTCAGAGATCAACAGAACATCCTTTCCGAGTCTCTTGAGCGTTCTGGCAAGATGGAAAGCGGCGAGGCCGCTGCCTATAATGGCGAACCTGTTTTCAGCGGGGACATTCCCCTCAAGGGTCCGCTCAAGGATATCGAGGCCCGGCTCTGCCAGGTGGCCGCCCGGTATCTCAAGGGGGACCTCCTTTGAGTAGCCGGAGGCTATGTAAATCGCATCGTAACTGTCCAGGAGCTTCTCGAAGGGCACGTCTTTTCCGACTTCTTTCATGAGGTTGAACTTCACTCCCATCTTCTCGAGGTCCGTTATCTCCGATTCCAGGATATAAGGGGGGAGCTTGTAAGGAGGAACGTACTTGGCGAGATGGCCGCCGGGTTTCTTGTCGCGCTCGAAAACCTCCACCAGGTGACCTTTCTGCCTCAAAATAAATGCAGCAGTGAGGCCAGCAGGTCCCGAACCGATTATCGCCACTCTCCTGGCCGTCTCCTTCTTCGGGGGTTTGCCCTTTTTCCCCAGAGAAAGGTCCCCCAGGAATCTCTCAAGTGTCCTTATGGAAATCGCTTCGTCAAACTTGTTTCTGTTGCAGGCGATCTCACAGGTCCTGGGGCAAAGCCGGCCTGTAAGAGACGGGAAGGGATTCCTCTTCAGGATGACCTGAAGGGCATCCTCCACCTTACCCATCGCCAGGAGGTCCATAAACACCGGGATGTCAATCCACAGAGGACAGGAAGTGGCACAGGGTCCCGTTTTCTCCCGGATAACGGGCTTAAGGTTCCTCCAGCTTCCGGTTCTGTTATAAAGTGTATTTGCAACGGAAACGGGCACTTCGGGCATCTCATCCACGCTTTTGAAGACTACGGGTTTCGGAATATCAGACATTCTGTCTGACCTCCTTTCTGAATTTCACCGAGTGATAGGCCTCCTCGGCTGCTTTCACGTTTTCCTCCTTCTTAACCGGGGCGAAGTTGTATATGGCCTCTTTCAGCGATTCGAGGCTGACCAGGCCCGTTGCCCTTGCGAAGGCTCCGAGGATGGCAGTATTCACTATCGGCTGGGTTTTGGAGCCGAGCCTGTACTTTATGGCTATGGAAGCAGCATCCACCGTTGCGACCCTGTAATCCTCCGGGAAATCGAGTTCCTCGGGATCCTGAGGAGTATTCAGAACGATCCAACCGCCTTTCTTCAGCCCTTTAAGCACGTCCACCGATAGCATCAAAGTAGGATCGAGAATAACGACGTGGTCGGGTTCATAAACTTCGGAACGTACGAAAAGCGTTTCTCCCTCTTCACCTATTCGGGCGAAAGCGGTCACGGGTGCTCCGCGTCTCTCTACACCAAACTGGGGGTAGGCCTGAACATGCTTGCCTTCCCTGAAGGCTGCATCAGCGAGGATCTTGGATGCAACCACAGCACCCTGACCACCTCGCCCGTGCATCCTGATCTCTATCATATTTACCCCCTTTCGAAGTTTTCCTTAATTATAACAGAAACACAGGGGTTTTGCACCTATGAAAAATTCTTTCATTCTTAACCCATTGAAACGCAAGAGATTAAGTGAAACGTTCCTTTTCCCGCCCTCGATAGAGGATTGACCGGGCCCCTGGGCCTGTTTTAAAATGATCAAATGAAGCTGAAAACGATCCTGAGCGCTCTCCTCACCTTCGTGGTTCTCTCGGTACTTTTCGTCCTTCTTCTCGACAAGGTCCTGATGCCACGGGTGGTGCGGAAAGGCGACGAGGTGGTTGTCCCGAGCGTGATAGGACTTCCAAAGGAAGAGGCCCTGAGTCTCATCGAAAGAAATGGTTTAAGGGCATATTTTAAAGGAGAGAAACCGTCGGAATTCCCGCAGGGAGCTGTGGCAGAGCAGGACCCTGAGCCGGGAATGGTCGTCAAGAGGGGATTTAGAATTATCCTCATCCTCTCATCAGGTCCTCCGGAAGAGGATAGTAGTTCTCAATATTTTCAACCCTGATTCCCTCACCCTTCAGGATCAGAACTGCGCCCTTCTCCTCGGGTTCACCCGGGAAAAGGACCACATCCACGCCGAGGTCCTTGAGGAATTCGGCCGCATTTCTGCCCCTTCCCTTTTGCAGCTCTCTGTGGGGATTCTCCACGACCTCGTCCTTCACGATCCTGTCGAGATCGTAGTCTATCACCCTGAACTTCACGGCCTTCCCGAGGTGAAGGGTGGGCTCGCCCTTTTCATCGAGCGGAACGGCAACCCGGTTCTCCCGCTTCTCAACCGGCTCGTAATGTATCAGGATCCTGTCAACCCTTGGGATCTCCGCTTTTATCTCCTTCTCTAGTTCCTCCGACAGCCGGTGGGCCTCCCTCAGGCTGTCGGTATCCACCTCGATCACCGCCTCTATAAACCTGAACCTGCCCGAGTTCCTCCCCGTCAGCTTCACGAGCCTCTTTATCGACTTCTTCGCGAGGATTATCCTCTGTATCTTGAGGAGCACCTCTGGTTCAATGGACGCATCGAGAAGGACGCGGAGCGAATCTTTCAAGGGCGACCAGCCTGCCCTGAACACGAAAAGGGCCACAACGACAGCGGAGATCCTGTCGAATGGAAGCGATGTGTAAGAACTCAGAACGCCCACCAACACCACAGCTGATGACAGGGCATCGGACCTGGAGTGGAGCCCGTCGGCTATGAGGCTGGGGGAGCCCGTCTCTCTTCCCACCTTTGTCTTGTAAATCGAAAGAAAGTATGAGGAGAGAAGCCCCAGGAAAGCCACGGCCGCAGCATAGGGTATATTTGAAACCTCATAACCTCTTTCCAGGCTCATCTTCAGGATCTCAAACCCCGCAAAGAATATTGCCAGAGAGAGGATAAGAGCTACGAGATTTTCGACTTTGTAAAAGCCGTAGGGGAAATCCTTCGATTTTCTCTTGGAAATCCTCAAACCCAGGAGGACGAGAAGGGAAGTAAGGGTGTCGGTCAGAGAATGGACTGAATCCGCGAGAATCGCAAGGCTCCCGCTTACGGCGAAAGCGGCATATTTCAAGAGGGCCAGCCCAAAAGTCACCGCTGTCGATATAAGGGCGGCCTTTTCTTCTCTGCCCATCGAGCCCATTTTAACGGAACGGCCGTGCAGTTTACAACTGTCCTTTTATGCAGAAAACTCTATAGCTGTGGAACCCCCTTGAAGTGTACCCCCACCATTCTTGATAATATAAAAGCTCTCGTCTCAGGGGCTGAGACCTCAAAGAAAGGAAGGATATGGATTTCCTCTCCGAAATACTGGAGATCGCTGAAAAGGGCGGGTTTAATTTAAATTTGAAACTCGAATTTTCCGGAGACAGGCTCACTTCGGCTCTCGTCGAATCCCGCTACTTTGACTTCCCGATCTGGGATGAAGTCCTCAACTCCTTCAAAGAGGGAATATTGCTCAAAGACTTTCTGGAGTCGAAGCTGACATTGGCCACGGGAAAGACGAAAAAAGAGATAGAGAGGACCGTGACGGAGGAGGAAGTCTCGATAAAAGAGGTGAAAAAGAAGTCCCGCGAAAGGATCTTCAGGATCGAACTTTTAAAGCCCATCCAGATTCACCACGGCGAATTCGAGCAGATAATAAAGAGGAAAAAATCCGTCTACATGTGGAAGAAAAAGGGCAGTTTTGCCCCGGCCTTCAGCGGGCAGAAGCCGCCTTCTGTCAGTATAGAGATTCACAGAGACGGCCAGATCTATCTCGACAAAATACCTCTTGCTTTCGTCTTTCCCCCTGAGAACGATGATCCGGAACCCGATCTCAACAAAAGGGGAGACCCGAGGATAAGGTACTACAGGTCTTCTGGATACATCAAGCTCTTTCCCGTGCTCAGAATACCCTTTGAAAGCGGCGATAAGAGGGTGGAGTATGAGATCACGGGTATGATAGGCGGAGAGAAGGTCAGAAACGCTCTGAACCCTGAGAGAATACAACACAGCGACTTTTTCGGCCTTTACCTGCTAAAGGACTATACAACGGTCGAAAACAGAGGAGATCTCATAGGCAACTGGAAAAAATACATACATTTTCTCATTCTCGTCAATTGCGACGGCATTGAGCTCGACGAAGACGGGAAGCCGCTTAAGGACAAACTTTACAAATCCCTCATCACATCATTGAGGAGGGTCCTCCACTCGAAGTCTCCCCTCGAGGAGCTGGGGGGCAAACCCGGGCTCCTGCACTGGGAGATAGTCAAAAAATACTTCTCCCTGCGGAAACAGGATCTCTCCCATTTCGCCACCTCCAGGGCAGCCATGAGCCTGGAAAGAAAGCTAAAGTCCTTTCCCGGGTTCTGGAACCTCGAGGAATACCGATTTTTGAGGGGAGAACCCAGAAACGAGACCGAGACCCTGCTTCTTTTCCAGGCTATGCTGAGCCTGGGCTACGACGAGATCGATTTTATCGTGAAGAGTCCGGGAGAAGGGGAAGGGACTTATATCGCTTACGACCTCCAGAATGGGTCTCAATCAAAGCTCATCAGAATAAGACACAAGCTCAGCGATTTCACAAAGGACGTCAGAAATTTCGACGGCGCTTATGCTCTCGTCTGCTGGAAGGCCGACCTGAAGGAGAACACAGAGGTTCAGCTGAGGGATTGCAGAGTAAAGTATATCAGGGAGGGCAAAAAGCATTATTTCGTCAGCCTCAAAGACCCCCAAAGGCGCTGGCGGATCTATGTTCTCTCGGAAATACTCAAAAGGAGGCCCCTCGACCTCATAGGCGAGACCTGATCAGCCCCGAAATCCCAGTGCCGGCGAGAATACCGGCAAAGGCCGAAATTCAGACATTCAAACCGGCTAAAAATGCGATTTTTGCCGGAATTTTGCCGTTGTTTTCACTGAGATAACCAGAATCCGGCTGCCGGCATCATTACGGGAACCCTCCCCGGTATTTCGAAATTTATTCCTTAGAGAGGATAAATTGCTCACGAAAAATTATTTAGGCCGGCCTTCGGTAATGTCCGCACCTTGGGGAAATTGCAAGGAAAAACGTGACAAAAAAGTGGCGGCGCAGGGACTCGAACCCCGGACACGCGGATTATGATTCCGCTGCTCTAGACCAGCTGAGCTACGCCGCCACTTTTTAATTTTAAAAGGATCGTATCACAACATCAAGTTTTTGGATCCCCCTCGACAAGCCCTAAATTAAAAGTAGCGGGGGCCGGATTTGAACCGGCGACCTTCGGGTTATGAGCCCGACGAGCTACCAGACTGCTCCACCCCGCGTTCGAATCGGTATATATATTATGCCCTGCCTATCCTTTTGTCAAGCCATTGTATCCCGCTTAAATCAATGGATTTAGCTGTTATAGCCCTTCACATTCCTCTCCGGGCACGTCTTCCTCAGCGGAGGAGGATCAACCTTCGGACGGCATGAAATTCTCCAGCTTTGAGCCTGGCGAAATAAACGCCGCTGGGGAGGGTAGCCCCACTGTTGTCACTTCCGTCCCACCTGACAGCCTGCCTTCCGGCATTCGCGGTCCCGTTCAAGAGGTCTCTGACCTTTCTTCCCGAGGCATCGTAGACTGCGAGAGAGACGTCAGTCCTTTCGGGAACCGAGAAAACTATTCTCGTTCGATCTCCAAAGGGGTTAGGTGTCGGTGAGTAAAAGGCAAATTCAGTTTTCGTCTCGCTTTCAATAAAACCGACTGGCTGTTCGACGACGAGGCAAACGGGGAGATAGCCGCCGATGGGCATCCAGTTCCCCAACGTATCTACCATGCCCGTGTGCCCTGACGGAGGATAAAATCCATCTTCTATGCAGGTCTCGACAGGAATGGATTCAGGAGGACAGGTAAAGTGAAAGGTTATCGAACCAACCCGATAGGGCACTCCTGCGGGAAGGGGCTGACAGCCCATTACGGCGATGCAAACAGCTGCATACCATCGCACAGCCGGTATGGTATCGATCGTTCCCGGATTCCCGTCTCCCGGAAAATTCGTGCCCCAAAATATAAAATTGTTGAAAACGGAATCGAGAGTCATATCGATGGGTTCGAGATATGCTGGGTCGAACATCGCGATGAACTCCATCCCGGCGACGTCCCCGTCGTCGCATTTCTGCCAGGCATAAAGGGTTACGGTCGTGTCAACTCCGTAAACGGGATCACCGATATAGGTAATCCGGGTGACCGTGTCGTAAGGCTCATCGGGATTGAGGGTGAACCAGGCCCAGTTACCCTCGGGGAAATCGGCAAGGAGCACGACGGCCCCCAGCATCACACCTCCTACAATTTTTACGGCACGCATTTTACCCCCCCTTTGGTTTGATGAAAAACTTTAGTATTTTAATCAAAAAACCCTTACATCCCGAAGGAGAAACTAACGGGGCAAAAAATCCAAATTTCAAAGCATAGGGATAAAAAGTATGGAGAAAAACAGAAAATAGCTGGATCGCAGGGTCAAAAATACCTTGAATTCTCGGCACCGTAATGCGATTTCTCTGCGATTCAAAGATATCCATATCGACCTCCTGCCCTTCACCCATATTTTAATCATCCCTAACACAAATATCAAGGGTAGGTGAAAATCCCTTTGCCCCTTAGAAAGGTCTTTGGGGAGACTGTATACTATTCCCCAAAAGGGAGGAGTTAATGGGAAAAACTATAATCGAGAAGATATTTGAGAGGCACACCGAGGGGCCCGTCAGGCCAGGCGACGTCATCTGGCTTGAAATCGACGCCAGGACCGCCAGGGACTTCGGCGGCCCCAACGTGGTGAAAAACTACGAGAGGGAATACGACGACCGGCCCCTCGACGATCCGAAAAAGACCTTCTTCACCTTCGATTTAGTGGCGCCAGCGAAGACCATCAAGTACGCCAACAACCAGCAGATCTGCAGAAATTTCGCGGCAAAGCACGGCATAAAGGTCTATGACGTCGGCGAGGGCATAGGCTCTCACATAATGATAGAGCAGGGGATAGTGACGCCCTTTTCCACGGCGGTGGGCACCGACAGCCACTACAACATCCTCGGCGCCGTGGGAGCCTTCGGCCAGGGAATGGGAGATGTCGATATAACCTTTGTCTTCCGAACAGGCAAAACCTGGTTCGAGGTCCCGAAGACCATCAGGATCCACATCAAGGGAAAGCTGGAATACCCTCTCACGGCAAAGGACCTGACCCTCTACATCCTGAGGCAGATCGGAACCAGGGAAGCCCTGGGAAGGGCCATAGAATTTACCGGAGAAGCAATTAAAAACCTCTCCCTGGCCGGGCGAATTACCCTATCGAGCATGGTCACGGAGATGGCCGGGATAATCGGCTTCCCCGAAGAGGGCTACAGGACAAAAGAAGAGCTCGAAAAGCTGACCGGCAAAAAGGTCGACGAATTTCCCGCCCCTGATCCCGATGCCGAATACGAGAAAGTAATCGAGATAGACATAACCGGCCTGAAGCCCCAGGTGGCTGCTCCCCCGAATCCGACCAACGTCAAGGACGTCGACGATCTCCGAGACGTAAAGGTGGACACGGTATTCATAGGCTCCTGCACCAACGGAAGGACCGAGGACCTCGTCATGGCCGCGAAATTGCTGAAGGGAAGAAAGATAAAAGAGGGCGTGAGACTGAATGTGGTCCCCGCGACCCGAAAGGTCTGGGGTGAACTGTTGTTCTCGGGAGTGCTTCAGGATCTCTACGAGAGCGGGGCTATCATCGCCAATCCGAGCTGCGGAGGCTGTGCCCAGGGACACA
>JAGGUL010000026.1 GCA_021158525.1 Candidatus Hydrothermota bacterium
AATCATCCAGGGCGCTGGCAGTTCTATCGGGCCTCTCCTTCTCAGCAGGGCTTATATCCTGGCACCTTTCGCCCTTTTTCCTCGCCCTTTTCGTCCTCTTCGTCGCCCTCGATATCATTCTGGATTTTCCCTTCGAGGCGCGAAAGGCTGTCGCCCTTTTCTCCCTCTTTCTCCTGCCGATTTTCTTCGCCTCTTTTCTGTGGCCTACACTCAGGGCAAAATCCTTTCTCCTCTCCAACACCATGCTTCTCTCCTACTGGACGGTCCTCCTGGGCTTTGTCTTCTCCAGGAAAGGCCTCTCGAGGAGGGGAAGGGCCTTCCTGTTCTTTCCCGTCCTTCCTCTGATGGCACTGATCACAAGGCTTTCTCCCACCAACAGCAGGGAATTCTCCCACGTATTTCACCTTCTCCTTTACAAGGCCCTGTACTTTACGGGAAAACCCGCTGATCCCAGCAAGATACCTTTCGACGTGAGGGCGATATGGAAGGGCCTTTTCTCCTCGACGGGGCCCTTTACCTTCGTCTTCGCGGACCTTCTGCCGCTCCTTCTCGCTATTCCAGGCGTGGCTATCGCCCTCCGAAGAAAAATCAATACTGCCTACTTCCCCCTCTTTCTGGCCCTGTTTTTCCTCCCCCTCTCCCTTCTCGTAATGAGGCTCGATGCCTTCTTCTTCATCTTCCTCTCAGTCTTCGGCGGCTTCGCCCTGTACTGGGCCCTGAGAACGAGATCCAGCCGGCTCCTCGCCCTGTATCTCATTCCCCTTCTAATGATCATGATCGGCCAGACTGTTTACTACAGGAGGCTCTTCGATAAGTTCAGGCCTCGCTTTCAGAAAGAATGGATGGGGAAATTCACTGCCTATGGATCGGACTGGAAAAGAATGACACTTGCCATAGAAAACATCGTGCCCGATAGCTGCGCCATCCTGGCGGCCCCCGACATAAGCGCCATGGTACTCACCTACATCGACAGGCCCGTTCTCCTTCACCCTATCTACGAGAGCTACTGGCTGCGGTGCAAAGTCGAGGATGCCGAGACCCTCCTGTACAAAACCGAAGGGGAATTTCTGGCGGGAATCGCTAAGTACAGGCCCGCCTACCTTCTCTACCAGGAGAAGTTTCTCCTGGACAGCTCCCGGGAATCGATCAGGTACCAGGTAAACCGACTGAGATTGGAGAAAAACTCGTTGGTCTATTACCTGAATTTTTACCCGGAAAGCTTGCGGGCCCTGAGGCTCGTGTATCAGACGAATACTTTCAGGCTTTATGCCTTCGATACGACAGCTGTTGCGCTCGGCACACCTTACTCTCCCTTTTTCGATCCCGATCTTTACCTGCAAAATCCCGATTCCCCCTATTTCGACGGCTCATCGGTCGAAAAGGTGAGGGAAAAAGTCAAAAGGGCTCTTGGATTCTACAACTCTGCGGCCCAGGCACTAAGACGCGGAGATTACACGAAAGCCATATCCCTTCTCAAGAGGGTCCTCTCTTTGATCCCCGATTTCGAGAGATCCTACTATTATCTCGGCATCGCATACGAGAGACTCGGCGATCGGGAACAGGCCCTGAAGAATTACAGGCTCGCAAGGGAGAGGGATCCCCTTCTGTATCAGGCTGTAATATCGGAAAGCGGGTTGCTGTTCAAGTCGGGGAAACTCAGAGAGGCCGTTGAACTTCTCCTGGAATACATCCGCAGGACGCCTTATATCGACGATTATTACCTGTCCCTGGGAGGAATCCTCCTCAGGGCCGGCCGTAAAAGCTACCTTCTGAAGACGGTGGAGAAGCTCCTTGCGGAAAACGAAAACGTTCCTCCCGCTTATTTCTACTCCGCCTCCCTGCTCGAACAGGCCGGATACCGGGACAGGGCTGTCGATTTAATGGAGATGGCCGTAAACATGGATCCCACAAATCCCGTCTACAGGAGGGAGCTGGGGAGGCTGTACGACATGAGCGGAAAGAGAAAAAAGGCAGTGGAAGAACTTCGTAAATCCCTGGAGCTCGACCCATACCAGCCCCAGGTGAAAATGGCCCTGAGGAGGCTCCTTTGATTTTGAAACACTTTCTCATTCATGGGGTTGACATTATCCCCAACCTGTGTTATAAATGCGGGCTTACTTAAAGGAGGATTATCATGAAGATGGATGACGTTTACAGCGCTTTGAGGAATGTCAGCCATCCGGAACTGGAGAAAGATCTGGTTTCCGAGGGGTTCGTGAAGGACCTGACCGTCGAGGGCAACAGGGTTATCCTTTCCCTGATGCTTCCGGAGACGAAAAGAAACATCGAGGGGGAGCTCCGGAAGCTCATCGAAGATGCGGTCAAGGCAATCCCGTGGGCAGAATCGGTGGAGATACAGGTGAACTACACCGGGGCTCAGAAAGCCAAACCGAAGGGCGGGATCTCCAAGAAGAGGGAGATCCCCGGCGTCAGACACGTCATCGCAGTGACCAGCGGAAAGGGCGGGGTCGGTAAATCCACTGTGGCCGCCAATCTGGCACTCGCCCTGGAGCATCTCGGGTACAAAGTTGGCCTTTTCGACGGGGATATATATGGACCCTCCATACCGAAGATGTTCGGAATAGAAAGGCTCCTGCCGCGGGTCGAAAACAACAAGATGATACCTGTCGAGCGTTACGGCATAAAGATCCTCTCCATAGGACTCATGATCGAAGAGGATACTCCTATCATCTGGAGGGGTCCTCTCGTCCACAAAGCGTACGAGCAGTTCTTCTTCGACGCGAACTGGGGCGAACTGGACTTCCTGATCGTCGACTTTCCCCCGGGCACGGGCGATCCCCAGATAAGCGCAGCCCAGCTCACCATCATCAGGGGAGGAGTAGCTGTTACGACCCCGCAAGACGTATCCATCCAGGACGTCAAAAAGGCGATAAGGATGCTCGAGAAGATGGACGTGCCGATGATCGGTGTGATCGAGAACATGAGCTACTTCAAGTGTCCAAAGTGCGGCTATAAATCGTACATCTTTGGCACCGGCGGCGGAGAAAGGCTCGTGAAGGAAATGGGTGTTAAGCTTCTCGGGCAAATTCCAATCGATCCCAAGTTTACCAGCTCAGGTGACACGGGCATACCCGTGATGATACTCGGCGAAAACCTCGAGGTTAAGGAAGTCTTCAAAGACGTTGCCCGCAAAGTTGCCCAAAAAGCCGAGGAGCTCGAGAAAATAGTAGCTGCCTGACGGAATTTAATTTTTGAGGATATCCACGGCTATCCTCACTATCTCAGGGTCCCATTGGGACCCTGCCCCTTCCTCAAGTATGGAAAGGGCCTCGTTCTTGGTGAGAGCCCTTCTGTACGGCCTCTCGGAGGTCATGGCGTCAAAAGCGTCGGCAACCGACACTATTCTTGCAGGAAGCGGTATTTTTTTCTCTAAGAGGCCTTCCGGGTAGCCTTCGCCATCCCACCTCTCGTGGTGATAGAGGATAACATGGAGGGATTCCTTCAGTGTCCTGAGGCCCTTGCAGACCTCATAGCCGATAATGGTGTGTCTCTTCATTATCTCGTATTCCTTCTCCGACAGGCTGCCCCTCTTCAGAAGGATGGAATCGGGAACACCTATCTTGCCTATATCGTGAAGTAGTGCGCCCTTCCTGATGGCGCCCAGTTCTTCGCCCGTTTTCCCGAGCTCACGGCCTATCCTCACGGCAATGGAAGCGACCCTCTCGGTGTGCTCCTCCGTGTAAGAATCCCTTATCTCGACGAGGCGGGCAAGGGTATAAAGGGCATTTTCCACGTACTCTAACTCGTTCAGAATGTTCCTCAGCCTGCCCCTCGCGGAAACGCGGGCGATGAGTTCGAGGGGATCAACGGGTTTCTTCAGAAAATCGTCGGCCCCTCTTCTTATGACCTCCAAGGGATTTTCCTCGTCGCCTATGAGGGCGATCACGGGAAGAAATCGATAATATCGGTGAGCTTTCACCTTCCTGATAAAATTCAGTCCCTCCATGCCCTCCACGCCGGGATCCACAAGTATTATGTCGGGTTTCTCCGTAAAAATGCACTTGTAAGCATCCTTCGCGCTGAAAGCAGGAATAACCTCAAACCCCTCCCGTTTAAGGTAGAGCTCCGCGAGACTTGACTCGTGAGGATCGTCATCGACTAAAAGAACCCGAAATCTGAGATTGTTTTTGTACATCCGCTTAAAATATATAACCACATTACTCTCATGTCAATCGACCGTTAGTGAAAATTTGATAAAAAGAGGTTCAAAAAACCTGAAAGCTTTATAATAGGGAGATGAGCAGAAGGGCGCTTCTATACCCGCTTTCGATGCTGTACAGGATCGGCCTGGAGCTCTGGAACTTCGGCTGGAAGTTCCGCAGGAGCACGGAGATCGACGTTCCGGTGATATCCGTCGGGAACCTGACGGTCGGGGGCTCCGGCAAGACGCCGCTGACGATATACCTCGCGGGGAAATTTCTGGAAAGGCGACTGAAACCCGCCGTTTTGATCAGGGGCTACAGGAGGAAAGAAAAGAGAGACCTGTTTCTGTTCCCCGAAATGAAAGAAATCCCGCGGATAGAAGACACTGGGGACGAGGCATACCTGATCTTCAGGCGGCTCTCAGGGAAAGTCCCGGTGGGAATAGGAAGAAAAAGGGAGAGGACAGCGAGATTTCTCCTGGAAAAGGAACGGCCCGATCTTTTCCTCCTCGATGACGGCTTTCAGTACAGAAACCTCCATCAGGATGTCAAAATCGTCATATTAAACGTCAATTCCCTCGAGGCTCCCGTGAGGCTTCTGCCTGCCGGCGACTGGAGGGAACCCCTAACTGCTCTGAAGAGAGCCGATATCCTGCTCTTCAATTTCAAATTCGAGACAAAACCGGCCGATTTTTCCGACAAAGTCCCCTACGGGAAACCCTCCTTCAAACTGTTTTACAGGGCGACAGGAGTTGTGGACCCGGACCTCAATGAGCTCAGCCTGGAGTACCTCAAGGGCAAGAAGGCCTTCGCCTTCGCTGGAATTGCGGAACCCCACGGATTTCTGAGGGCTCTCGAGACCCTCGGGACAGCGGTCGTGGGATCGATGTTCTTCCCCGACCACCACTGGTATTCCGAGAGGGACCTGAAAAAAATCGCGAGGGAATCTGAAAGAAGCGGGGCGGAAATAACGATAACAACCGAAAAGGACCTGATAAAAATAGGGAAAAGCGGCCCCGAAATCGCAGCCCTTCGAATCGAGCCCTCCCTGGAAGACGAGAAGAAATTCTGGGAACTCCTCGAAAAGCTATTACCTCTTCAGCCTTTTAAATCCCAGTAGCGCAAGGGCCAGGAAAAGAAAATTGGGCGCCCAGGCCGCCACAAAGGGGGGCAGTTTCCCCACCTCTCCTATGACCCTGAAGGTCTCAAGAAATCCCCAGTAGATAAAGGAAAAGAAAACGGCCTGGCCGAAACCGTAAGCCCTCCCCGCCCCGCGCATCGATGCGGCGAAGGGGAGGGCGAAGAGGATCATCACCAGATTGGCCAGCGGAAAGGAAAATCTGATGTTGAATTCCACCGATTCCTGCGTGTGGTCGAGCCCGGCTCTCTTCAAGGAGCTAATCAGTTCCATAAGATCGACAACCCCCATCTCCAGAAGATCTCGCCGCCCCTTCAGAAAATCAAAGGGCGACTCCTTTATCTCCGGCATGTCCCTCTCTTCATAGAAAGATACCTCTTCGGAATCGCCGATGAACTTCCTCTCGGTTACGCCGAAAAACTTCCAGTTCCCATCGATGTAAAGTCCCCGCTCGGCGTCGATCCTCCACCTGAGTTTCTCACCGGCGAATTCCATCATTACGATGCCCCTCGCGACGTTTCGGCGAGCGTCTATGGATCTGAAATAAAACAGCCTCCTCCCCTCCCCCCAGAAGCTGAGGTTTCTCGCAAATGTCCTCGTTAGAGTGGCTCTGCGCTTTTCGATCTCGATATCCTTTACCTCCCTGGCTTTTCTGTTTGCTGTTGGCGCCAGAAATTCGCTCACGCCGAAGGAAAGAAAGGAGTTAAAAAGAGCCAGAAGGAGAAGTGGTCTGATCACCCTCACTACGTCTATTCCTGCCGCCTTAAGGGCAAGAAGTTCATTGCGCCTGCTCATCTCACCGAGGCTGAAAAAAGTCGCGAGTATGTGAGCGATGGGCAGGAGCAATACGAAAAGGTAAGGAAGCTGATAGATGTAATATTTAGCGATGGAAAAGGGAGCTGGTTTTTTTTCGAGGAACTTGTCGAGCCTCTCGAAAAAATGAACCACGATGAAAATCAGGATAACTCCAGCAACAAAAAGGAGGAGGAACTTGACGAACTCTCTAAGCACATATCTGTCGAGCAGTTTTAATTTCATAATGCCACAGAATATTAAAGGGCGCGAGAAAACTTGACAAGATACGGTATCTGCCTTATAAATTGCCACTGTTAAAGGGCGCCATCGTCTAGCCTGGCCTAGGATACCTGGTTCTCAGCCAGGAGACCCGGGTTCAAATCCCGGTGGCGCTGCCATTTGCTGGGGGATCGTCTAACGGCAGGACGCCTGGCTCTGGACCAGGTAGTCGGGGTTCGAATCCCTGTCCCCCAGCCACTTTTCTCTTCCTATACCCCCTTTCAGCCGGATCTGAACATCCTTTCAAGAACATCCTCATTCTGTCAGGAAGGGGAAACTGACCGTGATAGGCCGTCAGTAAAGAAAATCCTCTTCCCTGAAATCGAAATAGGACTTCCAGTCCTTGCCGAGTATGAGGGACACCTCGAGCAGCCTGTCGGGATCTATCTCTTTTATGACCTCGTCGCAGCCTATAAGGTCTCTGAGTAGCTTAGCGTTTTTCATATTTTCATCGGACCTCTCCACTATTACCGTCTTGTCAAGTTTTTCCCTTGCGCTTCCGTAATAGACCACATCGAAACCCTGTCGCCTCAGCCATAGGGTGACGTTGCGCGCGAGATTGGGGACACCCGCTGCGTTCAGAACTTCAACTCTGACGCTGCTGTAAAGACGCCGTTTCCTCTCCCTGAGCACCCTCTTCACGTACCACTTATAAGAGGAGACCCCAAAAACCAGGATCAAGAGGGCAATGAGAACCGTGCTCAGAGTTATAAACAAACCCCTCTTTTTCCTCCCCTCTTTCGTGACCTGGCTCATGGCGATAATTATAAAGCCATGCCTATGCCCGTGCTTTCCTATTCCTGTGGAAAACCTTAATATTTAGGGCTATGGATGTGGAAAAGCTCATAGAAGGCCTCGACGTCGACGTCTGGGGCGTTGCCGACGTCGCAGAGATAGAGCACACCTTTCACGAGACCATAGAGAGGGGGAAATACAGGAGGGCCCTGGTTATAGGGGTCCGACTTCTGAACGATGTCCTGGAAACAATCAGAGATCGCCCAACTCTGCTATACAAGCACCACTACAAGACTGTGAACTGGATCCTTGACCAGACGGCCTTCAGAATCGCTTCGCGGATAAGAAAAGCCGGCTACAGGGCGCTGCCCATCGCAGCATCCCAGGAAGTGGATTGGGAGAGGCAGCTGGGCCACCTCTCCCATAAACTCGTCGGACACATGGCCGGGATCGGCTGGATAGGCAAGTCCGAACTTCTAATACATCCGGTTCACGGCCCGAGGGTGAGATACGCGACGATCCTGACCGACATGCCCCTCGAGGTAACGGGCCAGCCTCTCGAGTCCCAGTGCGGCACCTGCACCGCATGTATCGATGCCTGTCCGGCCGGAGCCCTCAGCGAGGAGGGATACGATATGCAAAAGTGCCTGAAAAAGCTAAGAGAGTTCGCCTCCATAAGGGGGATCGGCCAGCTTATCTGCGGCATCTGCATCCAGGCATGCCCCATAGGCCGCTAAGCGGGCTCCTTTTCCAGCACGTTGAACTTTAGCTCCCTGCCATCGTAATCGACCTGCACGGTGTCCCCTTCCTTGATCTCGCCCGCTATGAGCATCCTGGAAAGCGGAGTTTCTATCAGCCTCTGTATGGTCCTCCGTAGAGGCCTCGCGCCGAATTCCGGATCGTAACCCTCCCTCGCGAGATATTCCCTGGCTGCCTCGGTTAGCTCGAGCCCGATGTTCCTCTCGGAAAGGGCCTTCCTGACGCCTTCGAGCTGGAGGTCCACGATGCCCTTGATCTCCTCGATGCCCAGGGAGTTGAATATTATGATCTCATCGATCCTGTTGAGAAACTCGGGCTTGAAGTAGCGCCTGAGTTCCGGCATTATCGCCTTCAACTTCTCCTCCCTGGAACCGGTAAGTCTCCCCAGCATCTCGGAGGCGATATTGGAAGTCATTATTATGACCGTGTTCCTGAAGTCAACGGTATGCCCCTGGGCGTCGGTGAGGCGTCCCGCATCGAAAATCTGCAGCATTATGTTGAAAACGTCGGGGTGAGCCTTTTCTATCTCGTCGAAAAGTATGACCTGATAGGGTCTCCTCCTCACAGCCTCGGTGAGCTGTCCGCCTTTCTCGTAGCCGATATAGCCGGGGGGTGCCCCTATGAGCCTCGAAACTGCGTGCTTCTCCATATATTCCGACATGTCGATTCTCAGAAGGGCGTTCTCGTCGTTGAAGAGGAACCAGGCGAGCTGCCGGGCAAGATGTGTTTTTCCCACGCCGGTGGGGCCCACGAAGAGGAATACGCCGATGGGCCTGTTCGGATCCTGAAGCCCTGCCCTCGCCCTCCTTATCGCGTCGGCGAGAACCTCTATGGCTTCGTCCTGCCCTTTCACGCGTTTCTTTAGCTCCTCCTCCATCCGGAGGAGCTTCTTGATCTCGTCCTCGAGGAGCCTGGATACCGGTATACCGGTCCACCTCGCCACAACTTCGGCGACGTCCTCCTCATCCACCACCTCGTCGACCCTGTGTTCCTTCATCCAGGCTTCCTTCTTCTCAGCCAGCTCCTTCTGGAGCCTGTCGAGCTCGGACTTAATCCTCTGAGCCCTCTCGGTATCGCCATACTGGCTCGCGGCCTGTCCCTCCTCGGTCAGCTCCGCTATCCTCTTTTCCAGTTCCTTTATATCCTCGGGCATCTCGGAAAGCTTTATGCGGAGGGCAGAACAGGCTTCATCCAGAAGGTCTATGGCCTTGTCGGGCAGCCTTCTCTCCGTTATGTATCGTGCAGAGAGCTTGGCCGCTGCCTCGATGGCCCTGTCGGTTATCTTCACCTTGTGGTGCTCCTCGAACCTCTTCCTCAGGCCCTTGAGGATCTCTATGGTCTCCTCGACGCTCGGTTCCCTGACAAAAACCGGCTGAAATCTCCTCTCCAGTGCCCCGTCCTTCTCTATCCTCTCCCTGTACTCGTCCAGGGTCGTGGCGCCGATGACCCTGAGCTCCCCGGCGGCGAGCGCAGGCTTGAGCAGATTGGCAGCGTCCACTGCTCCCTCGGCGGCACCCGCCCCCACGATGGTGTGAAGCTCGTCTATGAATAGTATTATCTTGCCCTGGGCCTTCTTAATCTCCTCTATTACTGCCTTGAGCCTCTCCTCGAATTCTCCCCTGAACTTTGAGCCGGCGAGAAGGGAACCTATGTCGAGTGACAGGATCCTCTTGCCCTTCAGCGGATCGGGCACATCTCCTGAGACGATTCTCTGAGCAAGTCCATAGACAACGGCGGTCTTTCCAACGCCAGGCTCGCCTATGAGCACGGGATTGTTTTTCGTCTTTCTCATGAGTATCTGTGCGACCCTGCGGATCTCCTCATCCCTTCCGATCACGGGATCGAGCTTGCCCTGCTCCGCCAGCTTTGTGAGATCCACCGTGTACTTCTCGAGGGCATTGTATTTGGACTCGGCCGTAGGCTCGGTCACCCTCTGCCCTCCCCTTATCTCGTAGAGGGCAGAATAGATCTTCTCCTTATCCACGCCCAGCTCCCTCAGGATCCTCCCGGCCGGTCCGTCGGAGAGCTCAGCTATCGCGAGAAGTATGTGCTCGGAAGCCACATACTCGTCTTTGAGCCTCTTTGCTTCCTCTTCAGACTGCTCGAGGACTCTCTGAGCCCTCGGAGTTATGTAGATCTGCATCGGCTGACCGCCGACATACTCAACCTGTGGAAACCTCGAAAGGGCTTCCTTGACCTTATCTTTCACCACAAGGGGGGCAATGCCCAGTTTCTCGAAAATTTTGGGCACCACCCCTTCTTCCTGGGACAGAAGCCCGTAAAAAAGGTGCTCCGTGTCCAGCTGGTTGTGTTTAAAAACCCGCAGGCTCTCCTGCGCGAGAGCTATGGCCTGCTGGGCTCCCTCTGTAAACCTGTCAAACCTCATGGATTTCACACCTCCTGTTTCGTAAAATTTTTTAGCATCGAGGGGCTCTCCGAAAGGGGGGACTGCCCCTCAAGCCTTTATATATACCCGCTAAGAAAATCTATGTCAAGCCCCTTCAAGAAAAGGTCTTGACAGATGTTAATAGTGATCCTAAACTTTTTTAATGAAAGAGGGGATCCTTTACGTTATCGGAGGCCCTATAGGGAACCTGGAGGACATAACCCTCAGGGCCCTGGAGGTGCTCAGATCCCTGGATGTCCTCCTCTGTGAGGACACCCGAAGGACACGGATTATTCTCGAGAAATACGGGATCAAGGTTAAAACCCTATCGTATAACGAACACAACGAGAACAAGAGAATTCCAGAGGTGATAGAATTGCTCGAGGCGGGGCTTAAAGTGGGGATAATGAGCGATGCGGGTACCCCTTGTATTTCCGATCCGGGGTATCGGCTCGTCAGGGAAGCGAGAAAGCGGGGGATTAATGTCTCCCCCATTCCTGGACCATCCGCTGTCGTAGCAGCCCTCTCGGTGTCGGGGTTGCCGACCGACAGCTTTGTCTTCGAAGGATTTCTTCCTAGGAAAAAGGGAAAAAGGAAAAAGAAGCTTCAGGAGCTGGCTGAGGAAAGGCGAACAGTGGTGATATACGAGTCCGTGCACCGGATTGAAAGGCTTCTCGACGAACTGCAGGAGATCTTCGGCGACAGAGAGGTCTGCCTGGCCAGGGAGCTCACCAAGCTACACGAGGAGGTGCTATTCGGCAGGCTCAGCGAGGTCAGGGAAAAGCTAAAAACGGTGAAGGGCGAATTTGTGATAACAATAAAAGGGAGGGATTGAAATGACATGGAAGGGTAATGGCAGAAAAATCATAAGACCCATAGTCAGCCTGTGCGTGAAACTCGGTATACATCCAAATTACATCACTTTGATCGGATTTTTCATAACTATATTCGCCGGATTCTTATATGCCGGCGGTTATTTCAGGTTGGCCGCCCTGCTCCTTCTAATAGCGGGCGTCCTCGATGCCGTGGATGGAGATGTGGCGCGGCTGACCGGCAAGAAGAGCAGTTTCGGTGCTCTGCTCGATTCGGCTCTTGATAGGCTTTCGGAAGCGGCGATTTTCGGCGGCGTGCTCTATTTTTACAGGAACTCCATAGGAGCGCTCATCCTCATTTTCATCTCCTTTACCCTTTCCTTTATGGTGTCCTATTTGAGGGCAAGGGGAGAGGGTCTCGGCGTCTCCATCCGGGTTGGGCCCATGGATAGGACCGGAAGGTACATCTACCTGTTCTTCATCTCTCTGCTCGGTCCCGCATTCTTCCTGAAATTGCTGGTGCTGTATGCTCTTCTGGTGTTCGTTACCGTTGTATCACGGTGGGTAGGGCTATATAATAGCCTCGCTAAACAGGAATAGCAGCTTGGAACGAAAAAAAGGAGGGTTTGAGATGCCTGAGATAAGGGTTGCTATTGTTGGCGTTGGGAATTGTGCTTCAAGCCTTGTTCAGGGTGTCTACTACTACAGGAATGCCAAGCCGGGCGAATTCATCCCCGGCATAATGCACACCGTACTCGGAGGCTATCACATTTCCGATATAAAGTTCTGCTGTGCTTTCGATATAGATGCGAGGAAAGTGGGGAAGGACCTGTCGGAAGCTATCTTCGCGCCGCCCAACAACACCTACAAGTTTACCGATGTGCCTCCCCTCAACGCAAAGGTGTACAGGGGCATGACCCACGACGGCATTGGGAAGTACCTCGAAAAAGTGATAATAAAAGCTCCCGGCCCAACTGACGATATAGTGAAGATCCTGAAAGACAACGGCGTCGACGTAGTCGTGAACTTCCTGCCCGTCGGCTCGGAGGAGGCGACCAAGTGGTACGTGGAACAGGCCATTCAGGCCGGGGCAGCCTTCGTAAACGGCATACCGGTCTTCATAGCGAGCTCGCCTTACTGGTCGAAAAGGTTTGAGGACGTGGGTCTCCCCGTTCTGGGCGACGACATAAAATCCCAGGTGGGAGCCACCATAGTACACAGGGTCCTGACCCAGCTCTTCATCGACAGGGGAGTCAAGCTCGAGAGGACCTCCCAGCTTAACATAGGAGGCAACACCGACTTCCTGAACATGCTCGAGAGGGAAAGGCTGCACTCTAAGAAGATCTCGAAGACCGGCGCGGTAACCTCTCTTCTCCCCTATGACATCGGCGAGGAAAACGTGTATATAGGACCTTCCGACTGGGTTCCCTGGCTGAAAGACAGGAAATGGGCCTATATGAGGTTGGAGGGAAGGACCTTCGGCGATGTTCCTCTTAACATCGAGCTGAAGCTGGAGGTCTGGGACTCCCCTAACTCGGCCGGGGTGATGATAGATGCCATAAGGTGCGCCAAAATAGCCAAGGATGCAGGGCTCAGCGGATCCATAATAGAACCCTCTTCTTACTTCTTTAAGACGCCGCCGAAACAGTTTCCCGATTGGAAGGCAAAGGAAAAACTGGAGAAATGGATAGAGAAATACGCCAGGCAGACTAAAGGCGGCAAGAAGAAATAACCCCGGTCATGGGTCGCTGGGGTTTCCTAATAAGCTTCGAAGGGGTCGAGGGAAGTGGTAAGACCACGTTAGCAAAAGGGCTTTACAACAGGTTTCTCGAGGAGGGATTTAAAACCGTCTTCACCCGTGAACCGGGCGGAACCAGAGTCGGGGAGAGGATACGGAGCATCCTCCTCGAAAGGGATTTCCCCCTCGACCCCTGGGCCGAGGCCCTCCTCTTGATAGCTGCAAGGCGGGAAAACGTCAAAGAAGTGATCTATCCAGCTCTGGCCGATGGACACATCGTGATAACGGACAGGTTTTCTGACTCGACTTTCGCATACCAGGGCTACGGCAGGGGGCTCCCTCTGAAACCCCTGTCGAGGGTCAACAAAATAGGAACGAACGGCCTCAAGCCGAACCTCACGTTTCTGGTAGACCTCCCCGTGGAGGTGGGGCTGTCTCGCATCGAGGGAAGGGAACTCGACACCATAGAAAGAGAAGAGCTGGAGTTCCACCAGAGGGTGAGGGAGGGATATCTGAAGTTGGCAAGACGGGCGAAAAAAAGATTTTATGTGCTCGACGGCACGCGAAAACGGGAAGAACTGATCGAAGAGGTTTATAATGTATCCATAGCCCACCTTGAACAAAAAGGTGGATTGAACAAATACAGAAAAAAGAGGTGATACGATGAAGAAGCGTCTTATCCCCCTGATAGTCCTGCTCCTCATCGTCGCGGGGCTGGGGTACAAAGCCGGCCAGGCTCAGAGTCGAAAAGAC
>JAGGUL010000084.1 GCA_021158525.1 Candidatus Hydrothermota bacterium
CCCCCTGTGCGAAAGCTGGTCGTAGCTTTCTGTTTCCTAAATGCCAATACCCCCTCCCCCCAGGGAGGTTAATTCAAGAGGTTCATGGGATTTTTTCTGTTGGTTTTAATCATGGCAAAAGGGTAAAATGCAAAGAAAATGCCAGGTTTTGTAACATTTTGGTGCACAGTGTGTTATGGATTTCTATTTTTGAAGGTGGTAAAATTATGAGTTTTTTGTTTTCAGGTGGAAAAGGGAAATCAAGTATTCATGCGGGATTTGGGATTGGGGCTTTTTAGGAAGGTGCGCACGCCTGGTGCGCACCTTGGAGGGAAAATTGTAATTAACTGGGAGGCAATTTGTTGGAGATTTACGCTGGGTGCGCACCTTCAGGCTCTTAAAGCCATAATTTTTTGTGTTCCAGAATATTACGTGTGCGCACCGGGCGTGCGCACCGCTAATTTGAATATCTAAAATTTAAAACCGAAGGGTTCAAAGGAAAACCGCAAATAAATAATAGATGGGAGGGAACGATTCCTGTGCAGATTTTGGTTCAGTATTTACATGTTAGAGCTTCATATGATGGCTTAAGGGAAGTTTTTTAATTGATTTCAACACGGTGGGGGCCGTGAAGTTAAACTTCACGGCCCCCCACTGAATATCTCCTGTGCGACTGCAGACTCCAGTGCAGCTTCACACACTATAGGTTTATTGTGCCCTTTGAAAAGCTTTGTCACATGCTCCTTTGAGTCACAGCTGCCGGACGGATTCCGTGGGTTTTAAGTCTTTTTCTCAAAGTTGACTCCGGCATCTTCAGGAACTTTGCAGTTCTTCGGATTACCCAGTTATTCTCTTCCAGCGCCTCGAGGATCTCGTCGATCGTGGGAGATGGCTTCATTTTTTTAGATTTTTTTTTGAAAGAGAAAAGGTCAGGAGTTATTACTCCGTTTTCCATACGTATTATGGCACTTTCAATCTCAAATTCGAGTTCTCTGATGTTGTTGTTTTTCCAATCGTAAGCCATCAATGAGTCCATTGCCTCCTTGGTGATCTTATTGACCTTTTTGCTTTTCACTTTGGAATATTTTGAGACGAAGTAATGAACGAGAAGGGGAATGTCCTCCTTCCTTTCTCGAAGTGGTGGAAGTTTGATTCTGATACCTTTCAGGCGGTAAAGGAGGTCCTTTCTGAACTTACCCTTTTTAACGGCTTCATCAAGATCCACGTTGCTGGCCGCTATCACCCGGACATTAACTTTTCTCAATCTGCGTTCACCCAGCCGTCTTACCATGCCATCTTGCAGGACTCTCAGGAGTTTTGCCTGTATGGATGGACTCAGATTGCTTATTTCATCGAGAAAAAGAGTGCCATTATTAGCTTCTTCGAAAAGTCCTGGACAGTCACTTATTGCACCTGTAAAAGCACCTTTTCTGTGTCCAAAAAGTATGCTTTCAGCCAGACCCTCCGGCAATGCACCGCAGTCCACAGGGACAAACGGTTTCGAGCCCCTTTTGCCTCTGTGGTGAATGGCCCGGGCTATCAGTTCCTTGCCCGTGCCGCTTTCTCCTTCTATAAGAACAGGGATGTTGTCGTCTTTTATCTTTTCGATGAGGTCAAAAATGCGGAACATTTTCGCGTTTTTTGTTATGATATTGGGGAATTCGCGTTTGCATAGTTCACGGATAAGCTGAAGATTCTGTTCCTTCAGTTCCTTTTGTTTTAGCTCTGATAGTTTTACTGAAAGTGCCCCTGAGAATCTTACTATGAAAAGCAGTTCCTCCTGCTTTAGCTGGTCCTTTTTATCCAGATAGAGGATCGTTTTGTTGCCGAGGTGGGAAAGGGGAAGAAACAGGAAAGAGCTGATTCCTTCTTTTTTCAGGAAAGCAATTCTTTTCTGTTTATCGGCCCTGGACGAGAGCAAGGGTTTTCTCAAGTTTCGGCGATTTAGAGACAGCGTTACATACTCTCTTAATGCTGGATGTGCCCCGATTTCTTTGAGTATCTCGAAACTCCCGTTTCTTTTGGCCAATAACAATAATGAACGGAGCGAAAGTTTACGGTGTAAAAAGCTCAGCATTTCTTCCAGACTCTCGTCGGGAACTGTGAACTCGTTTGCACGTAGAAGTGCATATTCCAGCATTCCTTCTTCGATCTTCTTTCTCAGTTTTTGCGCTTCAATCAGCGATTCCTTTTCATGCAGATTGTAGAATATATCCCAGGACATATCGAGATATTTCAGTGCAAGATCGTGATTGTTTGTTCTGTAGTAGTTTTCAGCTATGGCAAGATATGTAGCGGCAATCCAATACTCTGAAGGGAGCTTTTTGAAGAGATCTTCCGCCTTATATAAAAGGCGCAAAGCACGGAAATAGTTTCCCTGCCTCGAAAGAAACTTCCCGTACTCGAGTAAAGTACGTCCTCGTTCGTAAAGCTCAGCGATCTCTTCGAGGAGCTCTATCGATTTCTCGTAGTAATAGATGGCAGAATCCACATTATTTTGAATATCGTAGACCTTTGCGAAAACTCTGTAAGTCAGAGCTTCAAAAAATTTGTTCTTCACACTTCTCGATAGCTTTAGAGCGTTTCTTAGAAACGGAAAAACTTCTTTAAGGCGGTTTGTCATGATGTAACATTCAGCTATCAATCTCTGAATTTCGGCAGACCAGTTACCTTTTGGAGCAATTTCTTTCACTATATTGTAGGCCCTGAAGTAACTTTCCAACGCGCTTTGGTAGTTTCCTTTTTCATACTCGATTTGGCCCAAATGTTTGTTGATCAGGTATAACTGTCTCTTAGCATTCACACTTGAGACATAATCGAAAGCTGCGAACAACAGCTGTTGTGCTGATTTGTATCGTCTTTGTTTGATGTGAATATGAGCCAGATTTATTTTTGCATCTGCTAAAAGCAGGGATTCGGGATTCTCAATTTCCTCTAAGAGGGCCATGACTTTCTTCAACACCATCTCAGCCCATGACCACTTGCCGAGATTTATATACGAGATAGAGAGGTTGATAAGTGCAGGAATCTCCCACTTTTCAGATTTTTCTTTTTTTGCGGTGCGGAGTACAGTCTTACGATGTTTAAGAGCTACATCCCACATAGAATATATGTCATATAAGTACGCCAACATTGTCAAGGAGGCTAAGCTTTTATCAGTATCCTTGATCCTTCTGAATATATAAAAAGAACTTTCGAGGTGTTCTTTGGCCTTTTCTGTTTCACCCAGATATGTATAAGCCATGCCCATAACACGCTGAGCGAGAGCGTATATTCGCATTTCCGAGGTAGGCCGCAGTTTTTCGTATATACCTTTTACTTCTTTTATGGCTTTCTTATAGTCACCGAGCAGTATGAGATAATAGGAAGATACTGATTTCAAATACAGGCCATAGACAGAGTTTGGAGGAAAAGAATCTTTATGACGGTCAAGCAGGGATAGGATACGGCTTATATTGAATAAGTGCTCGTAGCAACTTCCAGCCTGTCTTATGAATTCTAATTTTTTGTTGTCAGTCAAGTCCGGGTATTTCTCAAGTAATTCTTCAAATAGTTCAGCTGCAGATTCAAAAGCTCCGCTCTTCAGTGCCGCATATGCTTTTTTTTCATCATCCCATGCCGTTCTCATCGTGGGATTCTCCTAGAACTTACTAGTTATGATAGAAATAATTTGGATGAGAAGATTAACATTACCTTGATTATTTAGAGGAACGCTTGACATAAGGACTCCATAATATATAGACCTATAGGAGAGCACATGGCAGTTGTTGTCCGTATTAGGAGAATCGTTGATAACTCCTGTCGTGGAATCAATGTCGACTAGAGATATAGGGCCCAAAGGATTATATGGAACCAGGCGGAAACCATCATAAGGTAGAGTACTTCCCTCAGGATAGAGTTTAGAGGGGGACATCACTACCAACCCTATCAGGGCTATGGTCACAACAAACAGCCTTTTCATTTTGCACCTCCTTTTGAAAGATCCTAATTTAGATTAAACAATAGGAATTTCCCTATGTCAAGTTTTTGTTTAAACCGGGGCCTCAAATGCGATATATTGGTGATTAAAACGATAAATATCGAGAGTTAGAATGTACACTGAGAAAGCGGGCTTGGATGCGATCTATAGGTAAGTGAAAGATTATAATGTTTTGGAAACTTTACCTGGTAGTTTCTCTAAAGGCCTTTGTTGTTCTATATGTAGTTGCTACATTTCAGAGCTTGAAGTCTTCTTTTTTCAGTCCTGTATTCAGCTTCAGGTCTTTGATCCTGACTCGGTGGATTAGTTTTCCGCTTCGGTCGAATTGTTCTATCAGGACCGGCAGGTGGTTGTCCGCATCGAGGAGCAATATTTCCTTCCACGTTCCGTGGTACTTCGCCGTGTCGCATTCGGTTGCTTCGAGGAGCGGGCCTTTGAGGCTATCGACGGTCGTTTCGCCTTTGTATTCCACTTTCGCCCGCGTGAGGTAGTCGAGCCAGCGGTTCAGGATAGCTCCCATGTGACTCTCATCGACTCTGTGGCCTCTTATGGACAAAACCTTTTTGTCGGTGGGGTCAAAAGTGAGCTTGATGGCTCCGAGGATTCCGCCTTTACGGGCGCGCACCTTACCCGTTTCCGGGTTGTAGATGACCACTGCTCCCTTATTGTCGCCTTTCAGTATCTTCATATAGACCCAACCGGGTTTCATGTAGCGATACTCGTAGGTTCTTACTTCCTTCTTGTCTCCTTTTCTTACGAAGCTTTCCAGAATGCATGTGTAGTCCAGTATGCTGTCAAAAGAGCTTTTTAGCTTCACAATCGGACCGCTATCGGCCTGGAAGGCGTACAGAGAAGCGATCATAAAAACTGTGCTCAGGGTCACCATTATGTCTCCTTATTTCCAGTATTTTTCGAACCCCTTTATTTTTCTGACCTCCCGGAGGATTTCCTTGACCTTCTGGGCATCCTCCTTTGGTATGATCAGGGTTACGTCCTCGGTGTGGACCACTATGAGGTCCTTCACGTTATAAGCCGCCACGAGGCCTTTCTCGGAGAAAAACACGTTCGAGGATGAGTTGAGGTAGATTACATCGCCCTTTTTCACGTTGCCTTTTTCGTCTTTCTCGAGCAGGTTCTCGAGGGCTGAAAATGAACCTACGTCTTCCCAGTCAAAGGTCGCCTCGATGACGACCATCTTTTCGGCCTTTTCCATAACGGCGTAGTCTATGGAGATGGAAGGAACTTCGGAGTAGAAACCTGATAGCCCCCGATCCGTCAGGAGATCATATTTTTCCAGGACCCTCCATATATCAGGGGCGTGTTTCTCCATTGCCTCAAGCAGGTCAGAGGGTCGCATGAGGAACATCCCGCTGTTCCAGTAAAAGTTACCTGCTTTTAGATACCTCTCGGCCACCTCGCGATCAGGTTTTTCGTGGAATTTCCTGACTTTAAACGCCCTGGCGGCCTCTTTTTGCGCCAATGGTGGACCTGCCTCGATGTATCCATAGCCCGTTTCCGGCCTCGTAGGCCTTATGCCGAAGGTGACGAAATTGCCCTCCCTGGCGAATTCCGCCCCGAAGACGAGGTTTTCCCTGAGAGCCTGGCCGTTTTTTATGTAGTGATCGGCAGGAAGGAGGGCCATCAGAGCATCCTGATCTCGTTTTATGAGCCAGAGCGCGGCATATAGCGCGCATGGTGCGGTGTTTCTGCCCTGAGGCTCCACCAGCACGGGAAGGTCGGGGTACATCGCGCGTATCTTTTCTGCGAGCACCTGTGTCGTTATGAAAAAGATCCTATCGCCGCAGAGGGGCTTTACCCTTTCCACCGTCTCCTCGAGCAATGTCTTGCCGGTTATAAGGCTCAATAACTGCTTGGGCCTTCTTTCCCTCGAAAGAGGCCAGAACCTCTCGCCCCTTCCCCCCGCCATTATTCCAGCATATATCTTCATCGCAGCACCATCAGTTTTTTCGTAAGCCTCTTTCCTTCAAAATTTAAACTCAGGAAATAGATACCTGCATGAAGCGGTTTACCTCTTCGATCGAGGGGCTGCCAGTTTATCCTGTAGATACCCGGGTTTACCCGTCCCTCAAAGATAACGTTGACCTTTCTCCCTGATACGTCGAACAGGTCGAGCGTCACAAGCCCTCTCACCGGTACACTGAAGGTTATAGCGGCCCTGTCCCTGATAGGGTTCGGGACCACAGGGTTGAGACGGAGTATGCCGCTATGGGCCAAAGAGCCGTTTTCTGAGACGGCAACCCGGGAATAGAGGGGGAGCTCAATATACGCGTGGGCTGTATATCCGTTTTCTCCCGTTATCGTGATGTCAAACTCGAGGAGGGAGTCTGCGGGAGAATTTGCCACCTGGAAGGTCAACGGGTTTTCGTTGACCGAATGCTGGCCCGGGGCCATGTTCCCGTAATTGGTGATTGAATCGATGGGAATTGCGTCTCCATCGCGGCTGGATAAAAGAGCGGAAACTCCTTCCAGAGGCTGTTCCCCGAGGTCAGCGAGGGTGAGGTAGAGCTCAATGGTCTCGCCGGGTTCCAGGTGACCGTTTCCATTGCCGCCCGATTCGTCGCTGACAGAGCGCCTGACTGGGACTATCCAGGCTGCGCTGTCGCCAAGGGGTCTCCTGGTACTTATGAGGAGAACCCTCCCCGAATCCAGGGCAGAGGCCGTCAGATCGTAAGTTCCCCTGAAGGCGTATTGAAGGCCCTTTTCGCCAGCTGGTCCCTCCAGGCCCACGCAGGATGAAGCCACAGAACCGATCGATGCATACTGAATGATTATCTCGCCGTCCCCTGTAGGCGTCTCGTGATAAGCGGGGTCAAGAAACATGACCTGGAAAGTGACAGTTCCCCCTGTACTTTTCTGACGGACATCTTTGAACTCGATTATCCAGCGATGATTGGAATAGTCCAAATATTGATAGATGTCTCCAGAAAAGTGAGGATCGAGGTCCTCCCAGAGGGCTGCAACCAGGGAATTGGGCTCGCCCGGGTCTGGAATGGGGAGATTCTCGGGGTCGGAGTAGCTCGCTCCCCCGATTTCAAGGAGGCCGTTCGTCGAGATGCCGATCGAGTTCGTGGAATTACCGTAAAACTTAAAACCGAAGAGAAGGGTCACGGTCGTCGTATCGTCGTCTTCGTTGCTTATGGCGCTGAGGAGCTCACCGGGTCCGGGGGGTGCCAATTCGTACCAGTCAAAAGTCGGGGCAAGGCCGGAGCTCTGGTCGTTGTCATCATAGATGAAATAACCACCGGGATCGGGGCCGGTGGGCGAACTGGAATCGGGTGTTCCGAGTTTTATGTAAGCCCTTATCGTGTCCCGATAGGTGAAGGTTCCAGCATTCCCTTCAACGTAGAAAATCCACGGCATTTTGAGCGAAACCAGAACGCCAGGCCGACTTACCACGGAAAGTTTAAGGCCCTCAGTCGAGCCCGATCCCCCCGCCGGGAGGTGTTCCAGGAAGGCCCTTTTCTCAACAGGATATACGAGGCCGGTATCGCCCATTAGAAAAACTATCTGTAAATCGCTGAGGTCGACGTTGCTCTCATTATGGAATCCCAGTTCAAGATAGGCAGCTTCGCCCGGTTCGAGAAGTCCGTTGGAATTTCCACCAGGAGGCCCATCCTGGACGGATATGCTTTCCAGGCTGACGAGAGCTCCTCTGACCTCAAAGCCCGTGAGATCAAACCTCGCTGTGTCTCCCGAGTTATCTGCCATAGTCAGCGTGAAGCATATCACGTGGCCCGATGGGCAGGCGTTATCGATTTCGAACAGGAATGCGTGGTTTCTGCTGACCGTTGAATCGGGAAGCAGGTCGCCAAGGGCTTCTGCGGAGTCGAGGATGGTCACGTAAGGATCTGTGGTGGAGATAAAGGCTTCGACTTCAGAGGCGGTTGTCCTGCCCCAATTTGCTGCTGTGAAACCGAGATAGGCCTGTTCCCCCGGGTTAAGCTCGCCGTTGTTGTTCCCGGGACTATCATCGATGTTTGTGCCTTCCAGGCTCAAGAAGGGACCTTCCGAATAGACGGGAACGGCGATCTGATAGGGCTTTAGGTTGTTGCCAGTGACGGTCACCATCAGGCTGTCGATGGTGACCAAGTTCAGGGGAATCACGGCAATGCCCGAAGCATCGGTGAATCCCCTTGATATGAAGACGGTATCCTGAAGGAGAGCCACGCAGGCGCCGGAGACCGGCGTTCCATTCAGGGAGACGGAGACTGTCAGGGAACTGGCTTCCCGCGCGATGGAATCGGGAGCAGTGATCTCTATTGACTCGGGAGTTGAAGTCCAGAGTTTGAGGCTCGGGTCGCCCAGAGTTCGCCATTCGTTGTATAGGTCCAGTTCTTCAAATACGTTATAAATTGCGAGCCTGCCCGCCTCGGAGGCGAGGCCGAAGGTTGCGGATGAATCTGCAAAAACGGCGTCGAAGAACCCCCTGACACAGAGGCTCCGTTTATTGGAGATCCCTGAGCCGACGCCTGTTGTGCCGAAAAATCCGACGGCACCCTTGAGGGAGCTGTTGGAACCTGCTCTGAGCCAGGTGAAGCCGACCTGTTCCTGTCCCGCAGTGGAACAGGTGCCCGAGAATATGATTGGGAGTTTTCTGCCGTTCTCGGTGGCATGGGGATCGACGCTGAAGGGCGGCCACCAGTTGTTAACGCCCTGGCCCCTGAAGAGGACGTACGATCTGCCCTCGGTCACCGCGGCAACGACGTCATCGGCGTCATTGGGACCGGAACCCGAATTATCGTTCCAGAAAGTATCTATGTGGGTGTAGCCGAAATCGGCCATCAGGCCCGCCACATACTCCACATCGGCCCAATAAACGCTGTCGGAAAACTGCTGATTGTCCTCTCTTACTATTAGCGTGGCCTTTTTGAACCACGAGGGATCTTCAAGATAAGGCTCCTTTTCGTAGGCTATTATTTTCCTGACCATGATCTTGAGCTCGAAGGTGTCGCTGGCCGGCAGCCTGCCGGGAATTATGTCGTTAAGGCTGTCATCGTCTATTGTGCCGTAATAGTTTTCTGTTCCCGTCCAGCCCAGCGTGTCGCTCACAAAAAGTACATATTCCGGAGGAATTTCCCAGTTATAGTAAGCATCCTGCAGAAATTCTTTTATATCCTGCGGAGAAGCGCCGATATCTTCCGGAGTGTAAACCCTCGTGAGCAGGCCCGAGGCTCTTTTCCATTGGAGAAACGGTTCCAGATATGGAATGAAGTCATCGAGCGTTATCACGACCAGCTCAGCGCCTTCCCCGAAGGCAGGCCTTTTTATCTCGGCTTCTCCCAGGAATTTAGCGGGATTTAGAAGGACAGTTCTGTAAAAATCGGCGAAATAGGGAGAGATGTAATTCCCCCGTCTTTGCCTTCTTCTAAGGTGTGCTCCTGTGTATGTAAGCTTAATCTCCACCGATTTGGCCTTTTCACCGGGGATTACTACGAGGGGCAATACATAAGCGTCCCTCAGATAGGCGGGCCTTTGAGCCACATAGTCATTGATCTCGTGGCGCTTGCCATCGGAGGTCGTCACGAGGACATCTCCGACTTCGACCCTTTCCCGCGGAGGGACAGCGATGAAAAACTTCAAATTGTTATTTGTGCCCCCCAGGTCGACGCGAATCATTGTGCTGTCATCTGTGTCATAGACGACCGTTGCGCTTCCGTTGTTCAGAAAGATTCCGACGGAAAGGATGATCAGAAAATTTAGCATCAAAAACCTCCCTTTTTAAGGGGCTACTTCAAAATAACGAGCCTCGAATGCTGGATCACACTTCCGATTCTTGACACGAGAAAGTAGACGCCGGAAGGAAGGGGCCTTCCGCTCTGGCCGGACAGCGAGAAAGTGTGGGTATGTACCCCAGCATACATATAACCTCTGAACAGTACCTTTATGGCCCTTCCCGATTCATTATATAGCTTCAATGTGACCTTTTCTCTCTCCGGCAGGCTCAGTCGGAGGCTCAGCATCCCGCCGGAAGGATTGGGGCCGAGTATCTCGATCTCAGGCCTTACAGCTGGCTTTTTCTGCCCTTCGGCGACATCGACGTTCAGCCCGAAGAATTGAGTGATCTTTTCCATGTAAACGAGCTTCACCTCCGGCGGCTCGGGATTGTCGAATCTGACGAACTCGACGCTGGAGCCGACGATTTTATAGCCGGGGGTATCGTTGTAGCAGGCCACCGTGAAGTTGAGGGAATTTCTGATTCCGAGGAGCAGTTCGCCGGCCGTCGGTTCAGAAGGCTGTAAGTGATCGACACTCAGAGCACCGGCGCCGTAGCTAAAGTGGAGTCCGGACGCGAAGGATCCCTCGATACCCTCGACCACATAAGGCGGGGAACTGAAGCCCTGTTTTTCGAAGCCCAGGTAGGAATAAAGGGATAGGGAGGGCGAGCTCGACATGAAACGTCCCCCTTCTATGTACAGGTTGCCGCCGAGGTCGAGAAAAGCGTCGATGGCTTCCACATCCTCATCTTCAGCGAGATAGTAATTCTGGGGAGGTGATCCCAGGGTGACAAAAAGAGCGTGGTACTTGCACAGAACGTTTCTGTAGTTTGTGAGCTCTTCGGTGTAATGTCCCTGAAGTCCCAGAGAATCGAGAGCCGTTTTGATGGCTGCTCCTGCCTCATGTTGCGGTGAGGGATCCCATATCAGGTAATCCCATCCGCCGATGTAATCCTGAAATGTCAGGGTTTCCGATTGATCCGGGTTCCACTGCAGTCTGACGGTGAAGTCAACAGTCGTATCGGGAGCGTTTTCAACAATATAGTATTCGAAGGGTTCTTCGGCATTGTCTCCGTTTCCATAGGATTCGATGTCCCTGATATAGGCGGCCGTATCGATCAATATGACATAGGGGCTGTTCGTCATCAGGTATGCATAGACGTCATCCATTGGAGAGCTGCACGGGTTTGAAATGTAAATCCTGACCGTCGCAGTGTCACCGGGCTCTATCACGCAATTTCCTCCGGAAGCGAAAGCTCTCACTGAGTCGAGACGGGGACAGCTCGTGTGAAGGATAAGGGTGTAACTGTATTGCCAGGTGTCACCTGAGGAATCAAATAGAGTAAAGTGCAGGTTTGCGCTTGACCTGTCCGGCAGGAGGTCCGCAACACGCATTTTGAAAGGGGAAACGGGAGCAATGGTGTCACCGGGGGCTGCTGTGCCGTAGGAGACCTGAGGGTTCACCGGTTCGAGATATTCCGAGGTCGTGCTCAGCCTTCCCTGAATGTCCGAAGCGGTCTGGGAGCCATAATTGAAAAGAGGCACACTTATCTCGAGTATCTCTCCCCTGTCGGCCTGGCCGTTCCCGTTCCCGTTGAGGGTGTCGGCCAGGTTAAATGAAAGGGGTGCAAGAAAGGCGTTGTCGACGTCATAAACCACGAGGCTGTCGGAGTAGGGGAGGAGGTTTTTCCCCGATGCCGTGAGGTAGAGAAACCCCGGGTTTATCCCTGTCAGAGGGAGGTATGCGACGCCGGAAGCGTCGGTGTAACCGTAGCTGAAAAACTGATCCTGAGAGAGGGAGACCAGAGCCGAGCCCATGGGAAAGCCGTTTTCCCTGACTTCAACCTGGATTCCCGAAGCCGTGTCGGGCATTACGGAAGGAAAAGCGACCTCAATGGGGCAGGGGATATCTGACCAGAGGTTCAACGTGGGGTCTCCGAGTGTTGTGAATTCCTCGTAATGATATCTGCGCCACTCACCCGCTCCGGGAAACTCATGTAGCATTTCCAGACGTCCCGCCTCGACGGCCTGCTGGAGGAGGTAAAGGCTATCGGCCAGGAAGCTTAGGTAGGAGTTCACATCGACTGAATTTCGCATGAGCGTATGCTGGAAATTACCGGGTATCTGGGATATGACACAGCCGGAACTACCTACGTATGCCGCGCCGCCCCTCAGACTATCGGGCGATCCTGCCAGGAGCCATTTTTCGGAGTAATGAGGTTGTCCGTGAGTGAAGGAGGCGAGATCGCAGGAAACCATGAATAAAATAGATGGCTTACCCCAGTTGAAGACGTTGTCGGCGTCCACATCTTCAAAGGGCGGGTAAAGCATTCCACCCGCGTTTCCCCTGAAATTCTGATAGAGTCGGCCGTCCTCGAGGGCCTCTATGGCCTGTGCTGATGAGGGATAGGGCTGACCTTCCAACGTATAGAGGGTGTCTATCACAAGGAAACCGCACGCCCCCATTGCATCGGCAATCTGGCGTTTGGGATCCGCATAGAGGGTGTCGGGCTCATAAATATCTCCCGCCATAAAAACGGCCTTTTTAAACCAGGACAGGTCTTCGAGCGAATCGGGTCTGTCGATCAAAAGGGACTTTTTTACCATGACCCTGACATCCTCCGCGGTCTGGGCGGGGAATCTCGAGAGAAACACGTCGGCCAGATAATCGTTGCCCTCGAGCTGAGCGTAATAAACATCGAGAGGCATGTAAGTGCCGCATCCTCCTGGATCGTAAACCACCTGAGTGGGAATGATGTTTTCGTCGCCAACGAGCAGGACGTATTCGGGAGGCGGATCCCAGGTCTCATAGGCATTTTGGATGTAAGCCTTTATCTCGTCGAGACCCGTTCCGGTCTCGCCGAGAGTCGCTACCCTTACAGGATAGCCTTTTCTCGTTTTCCATTCGATGAAGTCCCTGAGGTCGTCGACGAAATCCTCGGGGGAAATGATGAGGAATCGGGCGCCCTCATCCCTGCTTCCGGCGACGGGATGAGGAATTGAGGGTCTGTAATTCACTATGAGCTTTCTGTAAAGCCTCTCGAAGTCGGGAGAGGGATACCGCCTTGAAAGCCACTTTTCGTTTCTTCCGGTGCCGCTCCCATATTCGAGCTCAACCCTTATATTTTCCCGCAGTGGGTCCTTCGATGTCACTGTCACCTGTACTATCCTGACATCTCGCAGAATATAAGGCCCTTTCAGGGATACCGAGACGTTTTTATTGTCCTTCTCGGGGGCTTCAAAGAGGATTACCCGGCCACGATCGGGCACCTGGACGAAGGCAGAGAGTTTTTTCTCGCCGCCAAACCTGAATTCTAAGAGGGTCCTCGACGGCACGTCCTCCAGGGTCTTCACGGGATCCGTAGCGAATTGGAGAAGTGCGAGGAGGAACGGAAAGATCATGGCAGGACGAGCCCTTTAAGCGTCCCCCGACCGGGAACTCTGGCGAAATACACGCCCGGCTCGAGGTTGGTCATCCAGGTGATTCCATTCCGAAGAAAAGATTGTTTTACCTTCCGCCCTGTGACGTCGTAGAGGGTTACACTGAGATTCCCCTCTGCATCTCTGACCTCAAAGCCCAGGCTTCTCCTGCCCGTGAGGAGCCTGAGGCGATCCTGGTGAAGCCAATTGCCCGTTTCTCTCACACCCACGAAGGGGCTCCGGAGATGCCATGTGCTCCCGCCGTCTTCGGTAAAGAGGATTATACCGGAATCTCCCACAGCTGTCCCCTCGTCGGAGTTGATGAACTCGAGGTCAAAGAGAGTGACGGTGACGCCAGAAGTCTGGATCTCCCAGGTCTGACCGCCGTCGGTGGTGTGTATTATGGTACCGTATTTGCCGACCGCCCAGCCCTCGTTCTCGTCAATGAACTGGATTGCCCTCAGGGTATAGGCGTTTTCCGGGGTCCTGTCCACGAAGGAGTTTCCGCCGTCATCGGTGTATAGGACGATGGGAGTGTAGGGGATGGTATCGAGCCCACCTACAACCCATCCTTTGCTGGGATTCGCGAAGTAGACGTCGAGATATTCATACACGGAACTCGAGTCTACCAGCTCCCAGCTGGAGCCTCCGTCGACGGTATGAATTATAAAACCCTGTCCTCCGGGCATGCCGGCGGGAACACCGCCGACCATCCACGCCTCAAGGCTATCAAAGGCCGCAACACCGTAAAGATCAGTGACGATCCCGGGCACCGTCGAATACCAGGACCAGTTTATCCCGCCGTCGGTTGTTTTGCCGTAGAAGGCATCCCCTCCCGACGTCCACCCCACGAAATTATCGACAAATTTGACCCTTCCGAAGTGCTTCGGGCCTCCCGGGAGTTCCAGGACCCAGTTTTGGCCTCCATCGGCCGTCCCGAATATAAGACCTGCCCATCCCACGGCCCATCCTGTGTTCTCGTCGGCGAATTCGATGTCCCACAGTTCGGGATAAAGGCCGCTGTACATGGCTCCTCTCTCACCCCACGTATACCCCGCATCGGGGGAGTAATACACGTTCGCTCCCCCGGTGTCCTTTACGCACACCCACACGTTGTTGCCGATCCTTGCCACGCCGTGAACATTATACCAGCTCAGAACCAGCAAAATCCCTATAATACCCTGCATAATTACCTCCTATTTACGGTTTTCGCATCCTTAAGGTCTTGAGGATCTCTCAAAACAAATCAAGTTTTACAGAGCTACAGCTTTTTGTTTTCGATTAATTATAAGACATCGGGCCTATCTCTTCACCCTCACTGTTTTGGCTACCTTTTTCCTGTCCCTGATCCTGAACCTGATGAAGAAGACGCCGCTCCCCGCGTCTTCTCCCCTGTCATTTTTGCCGTCCCACCTGACAATGGCATATCCTGGGCCGAGTTCGCCGTTCAGCAGTTCCCTGATCCTTCGTCCGGCCACATCATACACGTCGGCTTTGACGTGGCTGACCTCATCGAGATCGAGCACCACTCTCACTTCGCCCGAAGAGGGGACAGGATATGGCACTAAGGGCTCAGGCGGGTTTTCGGGGACGAGGTACGTGTCGATTCGGGTCAGGTCATCGTCGGTGATGTCAAATTGGATCTGCTTCGTGAGATAGCCTTCTTTCCTCAATTCAAGAGTATAGGTTCCAGGAAGAAGCAGCCTGGCCAAAGAGCCTGTCCTGGGATCGGTTTCTCTTGGAGGGGGTATCGTGTCTGTGGTGTCGATTTCCAGGACCAGAGCCTGTACCGAAAGCGGCCTGTCGGTGAAGGTATCCCTCACCGTGAGGAGAAACGATGACCTCAGGGCCCTCGAGAGCAGCCAGTAGATGCCCTCCCGATTTCTGGCAGTGATGTCCGGAACTTCTTCAGGTGGGACCTGGCATCTCCTCGAGCATATCTCTATGGTGAGGGCGATTATTCCCAGCTTCCCATATTGCCAGTTGCGGGCATTCCCCACCTCGGCCTCGCCGATGGTCTTGAGGTAATGTCCGTTGTGGTTGTCGTTAACTATGTGGGCCGCCATATCGCCGGCCACCTCGTCGATTATGTGGAAATCGGGGGGCAGGGCGGGTATGTGGGTTGTCCAGCGCCACGGATAATAGACTATCTCGCCGATGCTATAAGAGGGACTGTGGTAATTGACCAGGGCGCAGAAACGTTCTCTCTCGCAGAAGTACTTCATGGCCTGAGTCTCTCCCTCGGAAAAGGGATTGGGGCCGCGATAGAAGTAGTGAGAGGGGACGGAATCTCCTCCCATTGCCCAGTTGAAGTCGTAGTTCCTGTTGGGGTCAACTCCGTCGGCGTCAAGGTCGAGAATGCCGTTCAGGTTATTGTCCCTGGCGTTCTTTCTCCAGCCCGTGTCCCTCACGGCCGAGTCGGGTGTCAGCCCCATAACGATGTTGTGGCCGTCGGGGTTCAGGACTGGCAGGAACCAGATCTCGAGCTCATCGACGAACTTTCTTATCAGCGTGTCTCCCTCCGAATAACGCTCGAGGATATCATTTATGGTGGCCATTATCGTCTCGAGGCCCAGAACTTCCTCGGCGTGATGAATTCCATCGAACATCACGCGCGGCTCAGCCTCGGGGACACCTGCGTTATCGGAGATCTTGAAGGCGATTATCGGCGTCCCGTATCTCTCGGAGAAGCCGATGGTATCCAGAAGGGTGATTTCCGGATATGCGCTGTGAAGGGAATCGAGCTCCTCCTGGACCTCGCTGTAAGTATGGTAAATCGGGTCATCCACGTAATAGCCCAGGAGCACTCCCAGAAGTAAAAAGACTTTTATCATCGGATTATCACCATCCTTTTCCTGAGGGTTGTTCTCTCTCCCCTCACCAGAAGGAAATAGATGCCCGGTCTGAGACCCGAGGCATCCAGCCTGAGTACGCCGCTCGATGCGCGCAGGTTCCCCCTGATGACCGAGCGTCCGGCGACGTCGTAAATAACATATTCTCCCCTTTCCGATCCTCCAAGGGAATAGGCGATCCGGAAGAGACCTCTTGAGGGGTTGGGGTGTACGGCGATGTAAGGTGAAGACCTGCGCTGTGTGCGTTCCTCACGGCCTGTGTAAATGGTATCGGGGGGATCTGTGGTGAACTTTATTGCCAGGCTGTCATCGAGGGGAGCCGCGTTCACGGCATATTCTGTTCCGTAAACATACTGGAAGCCAAGGGAGTGATCCTCGTTTTCTATGCCGACGGTAACATAATAGTGGACCGAGTCCACATTTTCTATGTCAAGATACTGGAAAATTATCTCGCCGTCGCCCGTCCTCGTGGGGTAGTAATCCGGGTCCAGGAGAATGAGCTCGAAGGTCTCCTCGGATATGCCGTCAAATCGGTTTATGAGCCTGCTCCATTCCACGATAAACCTGTGGCCGGAGGGATCGAATTTATAGAAAACGCCGCCCGGCTGAGAATCCAGGTCGTCCCAGAAAAGGGCCAGGAGGTTGTCGGGCCCGAAGGGCGATGGTATTCTCCAGTTTCTGGGGCTGAACTGACGGGTCGTGTCGAAGGCAGCCCAGCCGTTGTTGGATATGGTTATGTAATCGAAATCATTCCCGTAAAACCTGAAGTCGAAGGGCAGGTCGAGGAGGACGAGACCGTCGTTGCCGAGGTTCAGGGGAGTTCCGTTGCCTCCGTAGTCGGGATCTAACTCGATCCACTGGAATTCGGGGGCCTCGCTGTAATCGGTGTCGCTGTTGTCATAGGCCCAGTATCCATAGCTGTCGGGCCCCGAGGGATAATTTTCGTTCGGGCTCGAGATGTACAGAGGTATCGCCAGCGTCCTCGTATAACCGGTCTCGCCGATCAGCTTGAGGTACAGCTTTGCCCTTCTCCCGCGGGCAGCGTTGGGGGAGAGGTGCAGGGAGAAGGGCGCCGTGTTGGAGGCGGTATCGGCAGGATCG
>JAGGUL010000072.1 GCA_021158525.1 Candidatus Hydrothermota bacterium
CTATGCCCAGGAGCTCCGATGTCTCCCTCACGGAGAGTTCCATTTCCACAAGGGCAAAGAGGACCCTGTCGATCTCGTGATAGGTGTGTCCCAGCTCCTCCTCGTCGGTCTGACCCTTCCACAGGCCGGCCGAGGGTTTCTTCCTTATGATTTCCGTCGGTATCCCCAGGAACTCGGCAAGCTGCCACACTTGGGTTTTATAGAGGTCGCCGATGGGATATATATCTGCTGCCATGTCCCCGAATTTCGTGCCGTAACCCAGGAGGAGCTCCGTCTTGTTCGACGTGCCTATAACGATCCTGTTGAAGTAATTCGAATAGATGTAGTTTATGATCATCCGGATCCTGGGCTTAACGTTGGCGAGAGTCAATCTCTCGGCCCACTCGCTCCCATTGCCCTCCGGGAAAACACTTTTAAACCAGTCTATGGCGCCATTTATGTCGATCAGCCTGTACTCAACTCCCAGCTTCTCGACGAGATTGAGGGCATCTTCGGTATCGGAAACGGGCGAAACACCCGATTCGGGCATTATAAGGGCAGTTACTTTATCGCCCAGAGCCTTATGTGCAAGAAGTGTAACAAGGGATGAATCTATGCCTCCAGAAAGGGCCACAATGCCACCCGTGGCACCTATCTTTTCCACCCTCGATTTTATCGAGTTTACGATGATATCGGCATAAAGCGCGAGCTCCCGCTCCTCGAGAATTATCTCTATCTCGCTCATTCCATCATCTCCTCGTAGGCTGCGAGGAGGTCCTCCAGTATCTCCCTCCTCACCTCTCTCACCCTTATGTCCCTGCGCCTCAGCCTCATGGCTTCTTCGAGGTCAACCTCCGCCACCACGAAATCCTCCTCCAGGAACATTCCCCTCTTTATCACTTTGCCCTCGGCATCGAGGGCAAGGCTGCCTCCCCAGTATGTGACGCCGTCCTGAACCCCGGCCTGATTTGCCATCGCCATTGGGATTATGTTGTCGTAGATCCTCTCGCGTAGAAAGTCGTCCCATTTTTCAATTTTTCCGCGATCAAAAGGAGAAGCCGAGAGCACGAAGATTATCTCAGCCCCGCGGAAGGTCAGGGCCCTGGCCGGTTCTGGGAACCAGACGTCCTCGCAGATCAGGATTCCGATCCTGCCCAAGGGGAGCTGAAAAACCGGGAGGGAGGAGCCGGGCTTGAAATACCTCTTCTCGTCGAAAAGCCTGTAGTTAACGAGCTGGACTTTCCTGTATACTCCAAGGAGCTCACCCCGATGCAGGAGAGCGGCGGCGTTGTAAAAGAACCCCCTGTCGTCTTTCTCCACATATCCCACTATGGTGGTAGGCCCCGATTTAGTCGCCTTCTTGATCTCCTCGAGGGCCTCGAGATTCTGGGGAACCTTGTCGAGATAAATATCGCCGGACCCGAAACCCAGGGTGGCGAGCTCGGGGGTCAGCAGGATGTCCACGCCTTCCTCTGCGCCCTTCTCTATTGAAGCGAGTATCTTCTCCTTATTACCATCCACGTCGCCAAGCCTGGTGGCGATCTGAGCGAGGCCTATTTTGACAAATCTCCTCATAGGACTCCTTTCAATCGATAAAAAGGTTAAACCTCCGCTGATTTCCTGTCAAGAAAAATCATCGAGCTCAGCGCTCTTAAGCATATTGACTCTGGCCATAAATAGGGGGTATTCTAATCCCACAGAGGAGGTAACCCATGGGCAAAAAACTAAGAGACTTCCGTGATAAAACCCATGATGTCGTCTTTGAATATTACGACGTACTTGACGAATACGAAGCCGGAACGAGCACAAGGAAAATCAAAGCCCGGTTAAAGGAGCTGATCGAAAAGGACCCCGATTTTCTCGACCCCTACATTTCCCTTTATGGAATTCTCCTCGAAGAAAACAAAACCCGGGAGGCCGAAGAAATTCTGGACGAAGCCTATAGAAGAGCTCTTGCCCTCATAACGGATGAAAAAGGAAACTGGCCCGACTCCCTGCCCTGGGGATGGCTCGAAAATCGTCACATCATCCGCACCTTAGTGAATAAAGCCGTAAGCCTGTGGGATCAAGGGAAGACTGATGAAGCCCTCGAAATGTTCAGAAAGCTCCTGAGAACGAATCCCTCCGATAACGCAGGTGTCCGCTTTTACATACTGGCTATCAGGTTGAATATGAGCCTTGAAGAGTTCGAGAAGAAATTTGACAAGGGCGGATTTTACCTGGCAACGGAAATAGATGGGTGGTTTGAGGAGAATTCAAAGAAATTCCCCGATGAGTTCGAATGGTGGTGGGAGGAACTCACGAAGTATGAAGAGGACGTTTCCCCTGAAAATTCAGACGATCGAAAGTGAGCCTACCAGGCGCCACCTCCGCCGCCTCCGCCACCTCCGCCGGAGAAGCCGCCTCCTCCGATGCCCCCGCCTCCGCTTCTCGTTGAAGTGAAGGCCGTATTGAGGGCGCTGAGGCTCCTGCCGAGAGAGGAGAGGAAAACCTGAGATGAAAAAGATTCAGTGATCGTATGGCTCGCGTACCACGAGGGCTGAGAAATGCCGATATTGGCAAAAAGCTCAGACCATCGGTCCTCGAGGCCAAAGGCAAGGGTGTAGGGAAGGTAGTCGTAGAAGAGATCGGGATTTTCCTCGGCCATCCTCTTAATCCTGTCCGCTTCGACCCTCCGGAAGAACTCCCTGAATCCCGCTATCTCGGCGTGAGCCCGTGCCCCCTTTCTGGTCTTTCTCGGCATGAAGGGCGCGAATATCAGGAAGAGAACCCCGGAGAGCAAAAAGGGCAACATCTTGATGAAACCGAAGGGGCCGCCGCCCGTCAGGAGCTGAAAGAAGGGAAAGCCGGCCACAGAGATCACCATTATGCCCACGCCTATTCCCCGATAAATTCCTCTCACCTTATCGGGCCTCGCGGGGAAATAGCCTTCTTTAACCAGGTATTTGTAAAGGCTACGCCTGACGCCGTTTATTCGGCCCACAAATCCGATGTCCTTACGAAGCTCACTCAGTTTCACCTCGTTTCCGTTGGCGAATATGGCCCAGAACATCTGCACTTCGTAGCTTTTGAGAGAGCTATCGGGGCTCTTGAGCTTCTCGATGAGATATTCGCGTTTCTCGAAAAACAGGAACTTCTCCGAAAAGGTCTCGATTATTCTCAGGTACCCCCTTCGTGCCAGGTCCAGGAGGAGCGCGCTGATGTCCCTCACGTCCACCCTTTCATCGATTATAACCCCGGCCTCCGCGGGCCCTATACCCTCGGGGGGCTCATACCTGACGACCACCGATTCCTCAGGGTCCCTACCCCCGACCTTCCACTTCCAGAAGAGAAATCCGAAGACGAGAAGGGGAATGAAAAACAGCACGTTATCACCGAGAAACCAGAAGAAGCCGGCGAGAAACCCGGGCTTCTTGAAAAAACCCTTTTTGAAACCCACGGCCACCGTCATCCCGTTGAGGGGCGGGAGATATCCCGACCTGACTATGAGGCTGTTCTCGAGCTGCTGGATGTCGCAGTTTTCGTTGCGCTCGCCGTATCTTCCAGTGAAACAGCGCACGGCGAAGGGTTTTATTCCGTCGGGATAGGGCATCTTGAAACTCGCCGACCTTATGGGTACCCTCCACTCGTTCCCCGTGACGTTCCAGTAGATCTCGTCGTGATCTTCCAGGAAATCCACGCCCCTCCTCACCTTGTAGAAAATCTGGTAAAGGTTCAGCCCGCTGACCAGCCTGTGGGGATCGCCTATCTTCACAACCAATCGTCCCCTATGGAACCATTTCCTGTAGGGCACCTTCTCGTTATCCTTTTTAACGTCGAGGACCTTGAACCGGCGATCTATCTTAATTCCCCCCTCCTCGATCCTCGTGGGTATCTCGCGGTAGATCCCGTGGTGCATCTCATTTCCGAAATCGACCAGTATGTTCTCCTTGACGAGGAAAGAGCCATCTTTCTGAGGGATCAAAAGGACGTCAAAACTCCTTATCTCCCAGGCTCTGAGTGAAGCGAAGAAAAGAAAAAAACTAAGAAAAATCCACTTTGGGCACTTCCCTCTCACTCTCGTCCTCCAGCCTGAAAAACTCCAGGGGCACAAAATTAAAGAGACTGGCGATTATATTGGAAGGGAAAGACTCTCTTTTTATGTTGTAATCTCTCACCACGGCGTTGTAGTACCTTCGGGCGTTCTGAACCGCGTTTTCTATTTCGTTGAGGGAATTCTGCAGGGAGAGAAAGTTCTCGTTGGCTTTGAGCTCGGGGTAATTCTCGGCAACGGCAAAAAGCTGTCTCAGGGCTCTGGTGAGCTCGCCCTCGCTCCTGCCCCTGTCTTCAATGCTTTTCGAGGCAGCCGCTCTGGCCCTCGCCTCGGTCACCCTCTCGAAAACCTCCCTCTCGTGGGATGCATAGCCCTTGACGGTCTCGACAAGATTGGGAATGAGATCGTGCCTTCTTTTCAGCTGAACGTCGATGTCAGCCCAGGCGTTTCGGGCCCTGTTCCTCAGGGAAACGAAATTGTTGTATGCAAGAACGCCCCAGACAACGAGGACAACCAGGATCAACAGAAATATAACCATTAAGACCTCCTTTTGGATTCGCCTTTCTAATTAATACACCCAGAGCTCCTCAAGTTCAAAGGTTTTGACGTTGAAAAGGCCCTTATCGGTGAGCTTCACTTCGGGAATAACGGGCAAGGCCAGAAATGAAAGCTGCATGAAGGGATTTGTGAGCTTCGATCCCAGCGAACGTGCCGCCTCAATGAGCTCCTTTTCCTCCTCAGCCACCTCTTTGAGGGGCCTGTCGGTCATCAAACCGGCCACCTCAAGCCTCATCCTGGCCAGGACCTTGCCGTCCTTCACAACGGCCTCACCGCCGTTCATCTCGAGTATCTCTGCAACTGCCCTCAGCATGTCGTCGTCATTCGTCCCGGCAACAACTATGTTATGGGCGTCGTGGGCCACCGATGTGGCGAGAGCCCCGGATTTCAAACCGAGCCCCTTCACGAACCCCAGGCCCATTCTCCCCGTGCCCCTGTGCCTCTCTATTACCGCGATTTTAGCGATGTCGCGTCCCGGATTTGCCACGAGATAGCCATCAGCGCTCTTCATCTCGAGCACTTTCAATTTCGTGTAGATCTGGTCAGGTATGACCTGGATCACCTTCACCCTGGTGCTTTTCGCCTTTATCCGAAAATCGAGTTTGTCCATCCTCACGTTGAAGCTATTAATGAAGCTACTCGGAATCCTGTCGGGCTCCAGCTCTATCTTCAACTTGCCCTTTTCAGCCACCACCTGTCCGCCTTTTATGACCAGGTCGACTTTGAGGTTGTAAAGGTCCTCAACGGCCACGAGGTCAGCATCATAGCCCACGCCGATGGCGCCTTTCCCCTTGAGGGAATAGAAAATGGCGGGGTTTATGGTAATCATCCTTATTGCGGTGAGGGGCTCGAGCCCCACAGAGAGGGCCTTTTTCAGGAGATAATCCAGGTGCCCCAGCTCGAGGAGCTCAGAGGGAGAACGATCGTCGGTCACAAGGGCCATACGGGTGTAGTTATACTGGTCTATTATGCTGGCGAGCCGGGCTATACTTTTCGCAGTGGTTCCTTCCCGCACGAGGATGTACATCCCCTTTCTTATCTTCTCAAGGGCCTCGTCGGGGTCAGTACATTCGTGGTCCGAGTAGATCCCGGCCATTATGTAAGCATTGAGCTGCTTCCCTTTCAGTCCGGGGGCATGGCCATCTTTAAACCTGTCGCTCGCGGCGAGGAGTTTCTTCATCGTCACGTCCTGGCAATTTATGACCGAAGGATAGTCCATGAATTCGGCCAGGCCCAGCACGTTTGGATAATCGAGAAGCTCCAGAACGTCCTCGAGTGTTATCTCCTCACCTGAAGTCTCAAAGGGCGTGGAGGGCACACAGGAGGGTATCATGATGTAAATGTCTATAGGGAGCCTCCTCGCGGCTTCGATGAAGAAGAGGACGCCGGCCTTGCCCCTGACATTTGCGATCTCGTGGGGATCTACAATAACCGCTGTGGTTCCGCGGGGCAGGACAGCTTCCACGAATCGTGCTGGAGTGAGTTTGGTGCTCTCTATGTGGATGTGAGCATCGATAAAGCCCGGCAGCAAGTACTTGCCCTTGACGTTCAATACCTCTTTTGCCTTGTAATCACCGAAACCCACTATTTTGCCGCCGTAAATGGCTATAGGGGCGCTCTTTTCCACAGAGCCATTGAAGACGTTGACGAGTTTAGCATTCCTGATCAGGAGGTCTACCTCACGGTCGCCCCTCGCTGCTTCCACATACTCACACAGTTTCATCCCCGGACTCCTTGGTATTAGGGTTCCCACCCCCTCCGAATAAAATAGATACATGATGACAATCTCAGTTCAAGGTAAATGGGCTGATTCCGTTATGTGACAACGGAAAGAGGACTCTCTGGATGTGTTTACTCGATCCAGGACGGCTTGAAACCCCTTCCCCCTATTGGATGCGGACAAGAGACTCGATCGCCCTGAAGGGGAAAGGCTTGCCGTGAGCAGGATAGAGCGTCTTCGCCCCCAGATCCCTGAGCTTCTTAAGGCTGTTTATCACTTCTTCTCTGCTCTTGGCGAAGACGGGAAGGCCCGGCGACAGCCTGAGAGGCGGCCCGCTCATGAGGAGATCTCCCACAAAGGCTTCGCCTTTATCGAGCAAAAGTGTTATGGACCCCGCCGTGTGTCCGGGTGTGTGAATGATCCTGCCGGGAAAATCGAGCTCCGACAGGTCGAAATCTCCTTCAATGTATATGTCAGGTTCCACCGGGCTGAAACTCGTGTCGAGATGGGACAGAAACCTGAAAAGAAATCCGCCCCAGGTCCCGAGCCCCGGAGGTATCTCGGTTTTCCCTTTCATCAGGGCCTCGATCTCACATTTGTGGACGAGGAGCTCTGCGCCGCTCCTGGCCTTCACCTCAAAGGCATTTCCTGCGTGGTCGAAGTGAGCATGAGTGAGAACTATAAGCCTGATCTCTCGAGGGTCTATGGATCTTTCCCTGAGAAATTCCCAGAGGACATCCGACTTGCCGGGAACCCCTGTATCCAGGAGCAGGTATCCCCTCCCCGAGGGAACGAGGAAACAATTTGTAAATCCAACCTTTATCGTATAAAATCGCGTCATCTACTTGATTTTATCGATGGAGAGATCACAAAGCAAGTGAGAACTCTCACAAAATATCCCGCCGGGAAATCCTGCTTTATAATCGAGAGCAAAAGGAGGAGGCCTATGGAGTGCAGAGTCGAAGAGAATCTCAAAAACTGCCCATGCACTTATGAGCCCTGCTCGAAGAAGGGTATATGCTGCGAGTGCATCAGGTATCACTGGTCGATGGGCGAACTCCCGGCCTGTTTCTTCCCTCCCGATGTCGAGAGAACCTACGACAGATCCCTCGAGCGGTTTTTGAGTCTTTACAGAAAACAGCGTTGAGCCCGCACAATGCGGGCTGAATCAGAGCCTCATGAACAGGTAGGTCGAAATCTCTCCTCTCCAGATGCCCAGGCTCCTGAAGCTGACGGTATTTGAGCTGCTTTTAGCTTCGCCCTGCTTTTCTGACTGGTGCGAGTAAGAAAGCTCAGCGATGCTGGTCCTGCCTTGAATTTTAAACTCCCTCCCGTGAATTTTAAGGCCGAACTCGAGACCTGCCTGGAAAGAAAGGCCACCGGTCAAAGTGGTGCTGCTTGCCTTCTCACTCACAGTGATCGCGCTATAGTTGAAGCTCAAGGATGGAGCAATGCCCCAGAGGAAATTCAATGGAATGCCTTCGTAGAAATCGCCGATTTTGCTGGATGAATAGAAAAACGTGCCAAGGTTTACCGTAAAGGACCTGGTTGTCATACTAACGTCCCCGTCAGGTGTTTTTTCTTTGTCCTTCGTATATCGGAGGTTAAAACCCACCTCCGGTGCGACCCTCCATTTCCCCATGTCGAATTCGATTATGTAGCTATTGGGGAAGAAATCCCTCCCCTCAAAACCAAATCCCACATAGTGCCCCTTCAGAGGAAAGAGGGACACAAGGAACAGCATAGCGTTTAACATGGCACACCTCCTTATGTTTCGGGGCCCCTTAGCCCTTCACTTTGACGGAGATATCGAACCCCCTTTTCCTGGCCTCTTTCACCACAAGCTCGCCCGGCACCGCGATCTCCACAGGATGTGCCCCCGGCATCACGATACCTTTTGCCTGCAGTATAGAGATAATAGAGGCATGCCAGCCGGTAAGTCTCTGCATGGCTGTAAAACCGGTCTCTTCGTCGTAGTAATCAACGAGCTTCACCGTTACTTCGGCCTCACCGCCGTCCTTCCTGCCGAAAACTCTGACCATAATCACACCCACGTCCCGCACATCGGGATCGTAGATCTTCGGCTCGAGAAGGGCGTGGAAAAGGTCCCGCGGAATAACTTCAATGTCACCGACCCTCACTGGCTCGAGACTCAGAAGGCCCAGGTCTGAGAAAGCCTTGAACTGAGCGTGATGCCCTGGATACCTCAGCGTCCGGTTTTCCAGGGTTCTGAGTTTGCCCTCAAAGGTCCAGGGAGCCGTGGAAAGCCCCCCTGACGTGACAAAGGCCTCCAGCTTCCCCAGTGGCGGCACGTCAAGAAGCTGATAGCCCTCGAAACATGGAACCTCGGTAACCTTTCCATCCCTCAAGAAATACGCATTCCCGTAGTATTCATTGGTGAGTCCGCCGATGTTAAATGTGAGCCTGTAATTCCAGGGCGGCTCCGTCTTCTGGGGGAGTCCTCCGTCCCATATGAACACATCCCTCGGCTCGTCGAGGAAAGACATGGCGTAAACCGCGAGTGAGATGTTCATTCCCGGCCCCATGCCGCAGTCAGGAACGACAGAGACACCGGCTTTTTCAGCTTCGCCTGTGAGCTCCAGCTGTTTTCTGACAATTCCTGTGTTGCCTCCCAGGTCATTGAGGCTCGTTCCTGACCCTATGGCAGCCCTGGTGATTTCGAGGTTAAAGATGTAAGGAACGGCGCTTATCGCCGCATCGGCCTCCGTGAGGATATCGAGAAGGGCATCTCTGTCTCCCACGTCCACCACGCGGGGAACAATTCTTTCGCTGCCGAGAAGGGCATTCAAACGTTCGGCGGCTTTTTCAACCAGCTCCGGGACCCTATCGGCAATAAGGACCTGCTCGGCGTCCCCGTTTCTTGCGAGGTCGTATGCGGAGGCAGTTCCCTGCCGGCCGGCCCCCAGCACAAGATACGTATAACCCATTAAGCCCTCCTTTCCAGCGCCTCTATTATACGGCGCGGAAAGGAGGGCTTCCACCCTAACGTAATCACCCGTTCCCGGTTGCGGAGCTCCGCCCGCCAGAAGTTATTATCTCAAAAACATAAATTTTAGATGCTCTCTACCTCCTCCCCATTTGAGTTCCGCGAAATACACACCTGTATGCAGACTGTGGGTCAGATCCAGTGAAAATGTTTCCCCGGGGGATACCTCGATCCTCCTGTCGAGAACAGCTCTTCCGGAAACATCGAAAATCCTGATAAGAGCTTCCCTCATCACGTCGGCGTCCGAGACGACATAAAGACACTTCCCGTTGAACCCGAGTTTCAGTTCCCTATCCAGCGTACCTTCCTCTGTACCTGTGGGAGGGTTTTCCATGGTGTCGAAATAAATATCACGCTCCTGCAATCGGGTGTCTGTCCACACTATATAGGCATAGGTGTTGTCCACGTCGATACCTATATACTCTCCCATCCAGCTATTGGGAGAGGGCGGGGGCGCGTAGGGCATGTCGCTTATGGGAACGTTGGGGGAAAAGGAAGCGCCGCCGTCGGTGCTGTAGGCGAAATAGACCTCGAAGTTCCAGTCGTTGGGATCGTTTCTCCTGTCTATCCAGACTATGTCGATTATCCCATTGGGCTTCACGTCGAGCCAGGGTTGAAACTGGTCGTTATAAGTGTTGTCGTCGTTCACCCGCACGGGCCCGTTCCAGGTCTGCCCTCCGTCGTGAGACGCCCAGAGATAGATGTCGCCGTCATCAGGGCCATTTACGCCATCAGGATCTGCCGCGATAGCCACGTAGACGTCGTTCGAGTTCATCGGGCTAACACCTACCGTCGGATAGCTCCTAACGTAGAAACTCGTGTTGGGGAAATTGGGATAACGCGGAACCGCGATGAAGCTGTCGATCAGGACGTCGGTTCCCCAGGTTGCGCCGCTGTCAGAGGATTTGTCGATGTATAGATACGCCCTGCAGTGGCCCTGAAGGCCGTAATCGGCCCAGGTGACAAAGACGTCTCCGTTCGGCGCCGCCTTCGGAACCTGCCCAACGCACTGTCCGACATTAGATGGCAGATCGCTTATCTTCTGTGGGGTTGTGAAAGTGGTACCGGCATTATAAGAAGCCGCGAAATAAACGTCGGCATTAACGCCGTTGGGATTGTCCCGCTGCCAGGCGATGTAAACGTAGTCCTTAAAGGGACTGGATGGATAGTTATCCACGCAGAGATAAGGCTTATCGGTGAAGTGACCCGGGCTCTGGGGAGAGTTAGTGTGAAGGTCCACCGCGGTTATAGTGGGCCAGGTCATACCCCCATCCCCCGAAACGGCGACGTAGATCCCATTGGTATCGGTGAAGAAATTGGGTCTGTAGGACATGAATCCGACAAAAACATTGCCGGAGAGATCGGCGTCAGCCGAAGGATCTCCCTCGATTCCCCAGATAGGTCCTATCTGATTGTCGTTCCAGGTCACCCCTCCATCTCCGGAATAACTGATCCCGAGGCCATAGCCGCATCCCGGTGCCTCGTTGTAGGCCACGACGATGTTGTTCTGCAATCCAGGGTTGATGGTGATGCTGGGCTCGTTCTGGAGTATGTGCAGGTTATCCTGATTCACCCTCACATCCACTCCGCCGTTCAGCCCCCCAACAACCAGCGCTACTGCCGCAAGATACAGGAATTTAGAACCCATAACTACCTCCTCCCCATCGCCTTCATCCCCGCCTTTAAAATAAAAAATGCAACTCGTCCCATAACTTAAATAATGGCAAAGGGGTATTTATGCAAGTTATAAATATTTGCAAATTTACAAAGGCCTGAGAATGAAGAGCCCCATCTAAGGCCCTCCTGAGAAAACCCCTTCCTCTCGCTGAAAAGCAGGGACTATTGCCTGACGGCTGTGGAGGTAAGTCCGTACTTCTTTATCTTGAGAATGAGCCCCTGCCTCGAAAGCCCGAGAATTCGGGCTGCCCTGGATTTGTTCCAGCCCACCTCTTCGAGGACCCTGAGGATCCTCTTTTTCTCGATGTCCTCGAGCTCTGCCTTAAGCTTCCGCACCTCGGTGCCGGTTGTGTCACCGATCAACGTCCGAAGGATCTCCCTGCTTATCTTCCCACCAGCTCCTGCGTGAACGGCAGCGCTCTTTATCACGTTCTCGAGCTCCCTGACGTTTCCGGGCCACGGATAATCCATCAGAAGATCGAGCCCGTCCCTTGTGATTTCCACCACCTCTATCCCCAGTTCAGTCCGCACTTTTTCCAGGAAGTAGCCGGCGAGAAGAGGTATATCGTCGCGCCTTTCCCTGAGCGGCGGGAGTTCTATCAGAACCCCTTTCAGCCTGTAGTAGAGGTCTTCCCTGAATCTCCCCTCTCTCACCTCGTCCTCGAGCCTCTTGTTGGTAGCAGCGAGAAAACGCACGTCCACTTTTCTCGACTCCCGACTTCCGAGAGGAGTTATTATCTTGTCCTCGAGAAACCTGAGAAGCTTCGCCTGCACAGTAGGACCAGCCTCTGCGACCTCGTCCAGGAAGATGGTTCCACCATCGGCCACCTCGAACCAGCCCTTCCTATCCTCATAAGCATCGGTAAAGGCGCCTTTTTTGAACCCGAAGAGCTCGCTTTCGAGTATGGAAGTGGGTATATTGGCGCAATTGACCGGAACGAATGGCTTTGCAGATCGCCTGCTCTTCCTGTGAATGTAACGGGCGATCAGCTCCTTTCCGGTACCCGTCTCTCCGTAAATGAGAACCGGAAGCGGCAGGTCGCTGATCTTTTCGATGAATGCGAGGATGTCGAGCATCTCGGGATTTCTCGTAACGATGTACCTGTTCTCTGACGGTATGACTATGCTCACCGAGCGACCTTCATTTCTCGAAAGCGGCTGAGTTCTGAATAGATACTCGAGCAGATCGGAAAAGCGCAGAGCTCCAAGTATATCTTCCTTGCTGAGAGGCCTGCCGTTGCCCTTGATGTAAAGAAACCCGTTCCCCGTCGCAGTTCTGAAGCGCACTCTCAGGTCATTTCCCCTCGAAGAGAACCTAACGTTTCTTCCCTCTGCCATCAGAGCGTCGAAATCGGAGAGAATGGGCGTAAGCTCGCTCCTATCGATGTTATAGGCGGCTTCGACCTTTATCTCTCCGGGAACGTCGCTGAAGGCTATGAGCCCGCTGGCAGCGTCCAGCTCGCGAACGAAGTTCTCAAGGAGCAGTTTAGCTCTCACTTCCTCCCGTTCGATCCTGTCTTTCCGAAAAAAATAGCTGAACTCTTTCGCCGCAACAGAGACCAATGCGGCATCTATCTGGTCGCGGAGCTCACCCGACCTGGCTATGTACTCCTCATCGCCGAACTTACGGAAAGCTTCCTCTGCTCTATCGAGCTCTCTGAAAGCCTCGGCATATTTTTTCTGAGCCCCGTAAGCCGTTGCAAGAGCATAGGCCGCCCTCGCCATCCAGTATTCGGAGCCGGAAAGCTCAAAGGTCCGCAGGGCCATAGCCGCAAAGGTATCCGCCCTGGAATCGCCGTTTCTCGCGGCTATTACGGAAATTTCCAGAAGCGTTATCGCTTTCTCAAACTCATTGCCCATGGACTCGAAGAGCTCACCGACCTTCCTTAAAATCTTGACGGCCTTTTCCCTGTGGCCCCGCTTTAGCTCTACATGACCGAGAGCCCTCAGCGCTGCGGCCTTCTCGTGTTTGTCGCCCATCTCATCGGAAATCTCAACCGAATCCCTGAGGCAATCAGCAGCCTTTTCAAGCTCTTCAAGGGCCAGATAGGTCTCGCCGAGCCACCTTTTCGCTTGATTTACGATCTCACCCCGCGGAGCTATTCGCTCGCCTATCTCCAGAGACCTCTTGAAGTGATGCAGGGCATTTTCTGCCTCTCCCCTCTTCAGCCTGAGAATGCCGACGAGCTCATGGAACAGGGCTTCCGCCCGTGGATCCCCAGATTCGATGAGATCTTTCTGGACTTCCGAAAGCCCCCTCTCAGCCCTGTCGAGCTCGTGCCGCTGCAGGTCGAGGAAAACCCCCGTGAAGGTCAGCTGTATTCTCTCGTGGCTGTTAGCCCCATGGGTCTCATAGTTCCTTCTGGCGAGCTGAATGAGCTCCCCTGCCCTGTTAAAGCGCCCGAGTTTGATAAGTATGACAGCCTGATTCCCATACAGAGGACCGAGAAACGTGTCGAGGCCGTGCTTCTGAGCGTAATCAGCGGCTTTCTCGAGAAATTCAAGCGCCCTCGAGAACCGGGAGATGTCCTTCATGGCCTTGGCAAGCCTGTTGTAGCAACTTACCACACCATCGTGTTCACCGATGCGCCGAAATGCTGCTATAGCATCGATCAAAAAATCTTCAGCGTCGCCGAGACTCCCCTTCTTGAGAAGGGCATCTCCCACGAGCATCGATAGGAGAGCATAGGTCCGGTTGATCTGGCGGTCTTTCAAGGCCTCCAGAAGCTCTTTTCCCTTTTCTATCGCCTCATCGTATCTTCCGAATCTGATGAGATATTTCAGCAGGAAGACTCCCACCTCGGCCCTGAGGTTATGGTCACGGATTTCCTCAAAGTGCCCTCTCAGTTTGTCAAATTCCTCCTGAAGTTCCGAAGACCTGTCCCTGGCCAGCAGTATCCTGGCTCTCATCAGCTCCAGTCGGATCTTTTCCTCCTGACTTTCTGCCTTCGCGATCTCCCTCCTGCATAATTCCAGCGCCTCTGCGTATCGCCTGCTCCTGTAAAGCTCCATAATCTCTTCCATAATTCACCTCCGGAGGTCTTCTTTCACCACAGCTCGAATCCCAGGATCTCCATAAGGATCAGCAGGTCATCGATAACCGTCCTGTTCTCGGAATCACAGCCCTGGAAATAGATTTCATCAGGTAGAGAATCGTTCTGAACGGGTGGCGCGTCGAGACGCAGGAAGGGGTCAGCATCGGTCCACGGATCTATCCTCTTGTGTTCAAAGGAGATGGGCGGATCTGCAAGCAGCACGAAGGGCAGAAGGAGGAAAAGCAGCACAAATTTATTCCACTTCATCTCAAGCCTCCTTTTGTGAGTCGCCCTCAGTTCTCTGAGGTGTAACGGGACATATTCACGAAAATATCCTGAAGTGGAGGGAGGAACTGATCCGCGCGGAGACAGAAAACTTCCAATACCTGCACTTCCAACACTGTCGCTTCGTCCATCATTTTAAATTCACCTCCTTAGGGTCAGCTCCCTCCTCCCTCTCGCGGCAGGATATACAGGGTGGAACTATTGTGACGGGATTCTATTTCCTCCATATACACCTCCTTTCGGGTTTTCTTTCCTGAGAAAATGAATTGCAGACGGCCTATATCACCTCCCTTCAATAAATCTATGGAGAAATGGGCTGGAACTGATTTTTCCGGTATGTAACTTAAATTGATGTGATAACCCATCGAGAATCCCGCCTTAGGCTCTAACTAACAGAGCTCCGCTGAAATGTCAAGGGATGCCTGAATTACAGCTTTTAATGCAGTTTTTGAAAGCTTTCTATTTGAAAAATACGTCATCTGAAGTTGCGGGTACCTGCGGAGACCTTTAAAATGAAGGGGGAAATGAGCTGCCTATTGATATATATGCTGGTTCTGAGTAGTTTTAGTATAGAGGCCGGCAAAATGGTCGTAAAAAGGATCGACGGAAAGAGAATAACGGTGATGAAAGAGGGCGTCAGGGTCTACATAAAGGACATAACGGCCGAAGCTCCAGAAGGATATTATTATGAAAACGAGAAGATGGGCGTTCTCACAGGCGGAGCAAGGCTAACAGGTAAGGACTACACCGTCAGCTCCGACTCCATCGTATATTTTGAGAAGGATTCGACCCTCCTTTTCTCCGGGAATGCACGTTATGAGGACTCTTCCAGGATCGCGATCTGCGAAATGTTCAAGCTGAGGGGAGATACGGTGTGGGCTGAAGGGCCGCTCAGGCTCGAGCTAAAGGGCAGAAATACGCACCTGCTGTCGAAAGGCGGCCTCTTTTACATCGATGAAAAAGAGGCGATCTTCACCGAGGAGCCCCGGGTGATTCTCGAGGAGGAAGATACTTTGAGGCTCTCGGCCGATACCGTGATAACCGTCTCCGATACCCTCTATGCAATGGGCAGCGTCGAATTTCTCGGCAATTCCATCGACGGCAGGAGCAAAACACTGATCTATATCCCCGATTCGACAGAAAGAGCGATTCTCTACGAAGAAGCCACCGTGATAGCAGAAGGGGATACCGTCCGGGGCGATTCCATCTTTCTCGAGATCGAGGAGGGGAAACTGAACAGCCTGGATGCCTTCGGGAATGCTGAGCTCCGAAGGAAAAAGGAGGCCGAATTCCGCATCAAGGCCGAGCACATACACGCAACCCTCTCTCAGGGCAAGCTCGATTATCTGACTGCCTGGGGGGTAAGCGAAGGTCTCTATAGGGAGGAGGAAAGTGGAGGTTCTGAGAACTGAAAAGCTCATAAAGATCTACGGAGGAAAGCGGGCTGTCGACGAAGTTTCCCTGGAGATAACCCCCGGCGAGATAGTGGGCCTGCTCGGGCCCAATGGAGCCGGAAAGACCACCACCTTCTATATGATAATGGGCGCCGTTAAACCTGACGGCGGCGATGTCTACCTTGGGGATAGAAGGCTTACGGGGCTCCCCATGTTCAGAAGGGCCAGAATGGGGATAAGTTATCTCCCCCAGGAGCCCTCCATCTTCAGGAAGCTAAGCATATTTGACAACGTGTATTCTGTGGCAGAAATGCGCGGGATGGAAAGGGAAAAGGCGGAGGAGGAAACGAGAAGGGTGCTTGAGCTCATGGGGATATGGCACCTCAAAGAGAGAAAAGCTTCTCTCCTCTCGGGAGGCGAAAGAAGGAGGGTTGAGATAGCGAGAAGCCTGATCTTGAGGCCGAAATTTCTGCTCCTCGACGAACCCTTCACCGGCATAGACCCCAAGACCCGTTCGGAGATACAGGACATAGTGAAGGGGTTGAAAAAGATGGGGATAGGCGTCCTGATAACCGACCACAACGTTAGGGAGACATTGGAAATCACCGATAGAGCCTATATAATTTACGAAGGTAAGGTCTTGCTCTCAGGCACCGCCGAGATGTTAGTGAGCGACCCAAAGGCAAGAGAGCTTTATCTCGGAGAGAGGTTCAGGTTATGAGAATAACGAACAAGCAGGTAATCAAAACAGGACTGAGGATCATCCCCAGGGCGATACTGGAGTCAACGCTTCTGAGTTTATCCCTGGACGACCTCGGGCAGGCTATCCGTGCCGAACTCGAGAGCAACCCCGTGATAATCGAGATTCCGAGAAAAGAAAAACCTGTTGAAAAACAAGAGGACAAGGAAGCAATCCCCAAAATCGTCGAATTCTCGGCGGATCCGAGGCTCCCATTGAGCTACGACATCGATGAGGAGGAAGAGATCGACGGGCGGTTTCAGGCGCCCCAGATAAGCTTCTGGGAGCGGATAGACGTCCAGCTTGACGTGAATTTCAATCACGACGAGAGGAGGAAGGCTATAGCCAGAGAGATCATAGACTCTCTTGACGGGAGGGGACTTCTGGCGAAACCTGTGGAGAAGATCGCTTCGGACCTCAGGGTGCCCAGGGAGGAGGTCGAAGTCATACGTCGAACTATAATGCGGACCTTCGATCCGATCGGAGTGGCCGCCCTTGACCAGAGGGAGGTCTATCTGGCCCAGCTCGTGGAACTCGGCCAGGAGGAATCGCTTCTTTACAAACTCATCGATGAGCGATGGGATGAGGTGAAGGAGAGGGGCCTTGAAGCCCTCCTCATCGAGGCGGGACTCGATGAGGAGCAGAGAAACGAGTGCTTCAGGATTTTGAAGAGCCTGTATCCTTTCCCGGTGGAAAAATACAGCGAGGTAAATTCGGAATACGTCTATCCGGAAGTCATAATCAGGATAGTCGAGGGAAAACTCGTCGTCGAGCTGGTGGATTCGGGTCTCCCCAGGATCACGATAAGTTCCTATTACGCGCGGGTACTGGAGGAGGGGAAAGCATCCCCTGAGGAGATAAACTTCATCAAGGAAAAACTGAGGAGGGCCGAGGATTTCCTCTCTGCCCTGGAGAAAAGGAGAGCCAATATCCAAAAAGTGGCCGAATTCATAGTCGAATACCACCGGGACTTCCTGCTCGGCAAAAAGGACTATCTTGAGCCGATCACCCAGACCAGGGCTGCGGAGCTCCTCGGCATACCGATATCCACCTTCAACAGGGTCGTCAAGGGCCGTTATGCCGACACCCCGGTGGGGATATTCGAATTGAAGTTCTTCTTCAAGCGAGGCGTTCCCCGCGGCGAGGCCATGGCTCCGAGGGAAGCCGTGATGAACATGATACGGGAGATGATAGAAAACGAGGATAAGGACGCTCCCCTCTCTGACCAGGAGATCGCCGACAGGCTCGAAAGGCAGGGATACGCCATAAAAAGAAGAACAGTAGCCGAGTACAGAAAAGAAATGGGCATTCCCAATAGCTCAAAAAGAAGGAGAAGACAATGAAAAATTCAAAATCCTATCTTTCAAACAGCGTGAGAGTTGGAATTTTTGTCGATGTGCAGAACATGTTTTATTCGGCGAAAGAATATTTCGGTGGCAAAGTTGACTTCGAAAAACTGCTCGCCCAGGCCGTCAGGGACAGGACCCTGGTCGTAGCCTTCGCTTACCTCATAACTTCTGAGGAAGTGGATCAGTCCGGGTTCATCTCGGTCCTGGAACATCTCGGCTTCAACGTCAAGGCGAAACCACTGAAAAGAAGGCCTGACGGCTCGGCCAGAGGCGACTGGGACATGGGCATCGCAATAGACTCCATTCTTTTTGCCCCCAAGCTCGACGTCGTCGTCCTCGTCTCGGGCGACGGCGATTTCACCGAGCTGGTCAGGGTCTTACAGGCTCAGGGAACAACGGTGGAAGTCATGTCTTTCCCACAAAACACTTCGGACGAGCTGAAAAAAGTTGCCGACAGGTTTGTCCCCCTGACCGAGGACATAATAATCAAAAAGAATCACGTTATGAGCGAGGAACAGGTCGTTTGAGTTGCCTTTTCTCTATGACCTTCTTTTAAAAGTAATAAGGCCTATCGTCGATAAATGGCCTCTTCCCCAGATCGAGGAGGGGGGAGTTTACATACACTCCGCCTCCCTGGGAGAGGTAAATGCCATTTCACCCTTTATACGCCTGATAAAACAACGGCACCCCGAAATCCCGATTTTTCTCTCGACCTTCACCGAAACGGGCTACAAAAGGGCACATGATCTCTTCGGCGAAGACGTTCCGGTGGGCCGATTTCCCTTCGACATAAAGGACAAACTCGATGATTTCTTCAGGAGAGGAAATTTCAGGGCCCTCCTCATCGTGGAAACGGAGCTCTGGCCGAATCTGATCCTGACGGCCAAAAAGTACGGAGTCCCCATTTTTCTCGTCAATGCCCGCCTTTCACCGCGGACCTTGAGGAGATACAGGGTGCTGAAAAGCAAATTTTCCTCGCTCCTCTCTTTATTCAAACTGATCCTCGCCCAGTCGGAAACCGACAGGAAGAGGTATCTTTATCTGGGAGCTCCCCCAGAAAGGGTGAAGGTAACGGGAAGCCTTAAGTTCGACCTGATGAACGAGGAGGTAGACCCGCCTGAAAACTTCAAAGTGAACTTCCGAAACCTGGTGGTTTTCGGGAGCGTGAGGCCGAAGGAGGAACAGCCTATCCTGCACGCCATAGCTCACCTCCTGAGAATAAGCCCTGACGCATATTTTGTCATCGCGCCCAGGCACATAGACAGGGTCCAGGCCATAAGAAAATTCCTGGATTCTAAAAGGATACCTTACTCCCTGAGGACATCGGGTGAGATCAGGGGCAGGATAACCATACTGGACACCCTGGGTGAACTCAGAAACTTCTACGGCGTTGCCGACGTCGCCTTCGTAGGGGGAACGCTGGCTCCTTATGGGGGCCACAATCTCGTTGAACCAGCCATTCTCGGCGTGCCGGTGATCTTCGGGCCCCATTATTTCAACACCCCTGACGCAGCGAGGGGCCTCCTCAAGGCCGGAGGGGCTCTTCTCGTCCGAAAAGAGGAAGATCTCGAAAAAACCATAATAACTCTCCTCAAGGACGAGGACTTACGGCAGCGGGTCGGCGAAAAGGCCCGAAAATACGTATTATCCCAGCGTGGGGTATCGGAAAAAATCTACAGGGAGATCCTCCCTTACATCACCTCAGAATGAGAACGGGGTAAACTCTCCTCTCCTTCACGACGATATAAAGCCCGCTATGAAGGTCTCCATCTCGCGCCTTACCGCTGGCTGAAACCTCAAGAAGTCTCCTTCCGGACACATCGTAAACGCTATAAGGAGGGCTTAACCAGCTCAGTTTATCGAGGCTCGGGGCGACGTTTACCGCGGTGAAGTGCTCACCTCCTCTGTTCTCCTCCTCAACGTCGGTCCTCAAGTCGTAGAAGAGCTCAACGAACTCGTAGATGTAGTTCCCCGAGCCGGAGGCATCGGAAGCCTCGTTTATGACAATTTTATGTGAGTTGGCGGTGTTAGCTCCCGATCCCGGGGTGGCGAGGCTATCGGGCACCACATCCCAGCTCGAAGGGCTGCTCGCCGGATCGAGCGGAGAGATCCTCTGAATGGAATAGCCCGAACTCATGGATATCGTGGGACCGTCAGCCGTATCCCCCACAGCATTCACGAGGGTATAATTCTCCGAGCCGTTTATCACGGGAAAACTGTTGCCGCCATTGAGAAAAACCACCTCATCAGGAAGCTGAACGCCCCAGAAGCTCTCGAACTGGCTTCTCGTGCAATTCCTCGCGATGATCACGTAACTTCCGGGCAGTATGGATACGTTGTCGAAATAGAACTCCCGGTGGGAATTCTCCTGAATCAGCACCCATCCGTCCAGGCTGTAGGCACCGCCCTGGGTAACCTGGTAGTGAAAGGTATCCGATACAGACCACCTCCCCGTGGGGTCTACCGCCTTGATGAAATAATAAACCGTCGAGTACTCCTCGGCGGGAGGAATGTGGAAATAGTACTCGCGACCTCTGGCGCTGTCATGGGGTAAACTCTGCCAATCGCCCTCATCGGTTCTGAAATATATACTGTCGAAGACAAGGGAGCTGTCGTCGGATATCCTCGCCCATACGGTCACGGTATCCTCCGAGCTCGGGAACTGAGGGCTGCGCGAGATCCTCCTTATGAAAGGCCTTATGTTGTTTTCCCCGCCAGAAGCCCAGTAACAGGCATTCAGAAACAGGGAATAGTTATCCTCGCCGACGGCCGTCCAGCCGTCGTAGAGCACGTTCCCGGGATTCCCGTTGCCGTCATCTGCAGGAGAGCTGTCGCCCACACCCACAACCCTGCCAGCGCCGTAGGTCGCCGAGGCCACCATAACAAGAGTGTTCCCGTGAGAAGCACCGGAAACCCAGACGTGCCCTCTGACAGACGAGTTAAACTCGGGGTGAAGGGTCATCGCCGTGCCAGAGTGAAACCCAATAGCTGCGACATCCCCGTATGGCCCGTGAAGCAGAGGATCGTCGGGATCGCCCGAAACGTTGGAATCAGGAGAATCGGAGAAGTTATTATAAGATTCCCCCGAGACGTTGAAATGCATACCGAAATACTCCTCAGCCCCCAGGTCATTGAAAACCCTGGGCGAATCCCAGCCGTTACTGTTCCGATCGGACCCATAGTGATTGGCGACAAGTACGAGCCCGCCGCCGTTATAGACGAAATCGAGTATGGCCTGTTTTTCCGAGGTGCTGAATGGGTCCTGTGGCTCACAGATGACAAAGACGTCGAAATTGGAAAGGTCGAGGGGATCCGAAGTGTCGCCGTAGGTGATCTCCACTCCCGGCGGGAGGGTATAAGGGCTCTCGCCCGAATCCAACAGATCGAAACCCCAATCCGATATCCCGCCTGTCCAGTCATCTCCGCTGCCCGGGTTAGCGGGCTGTGGAACCGGCATATCATCGTCGATAATCCAGTCGGCATTTCCGGCCGTCTCGTCCTTTGTATTGTCGAAGAGATAAAGCACCTGCCCCGCGAGCACGCCCGTGAACAGGATAAAAATGAACAGCTTCTTCATTTTTTCTCTACCTCCCTGAGAATAAATCCGGAACCCGAGTCCATTTCCAGATATCGAACCAGCCTGTGAGGCGGAGCGGCCTCATATAGAACCTCGATCTCCTTATCGAGCAATTTCAGGGTCACCGGATAGACCCTTATCTTGCTCTCGTTAACCTCCACTTCCCTCACCTCGCCGGCGCTGTAATCGGCAGTCAGAGCACTCCCCTGCACCAGCAGGACGACCCTGATAGTGCCCGAGGGTTTTTTCCTAAAATCCAGCGCGCTCAGGATCATGTAGAGTGAGCTGTTGTCGAAGGTCGAATCGTCACGGGGAAAGAGGAGCTTCTTTTCCCCGGAAGGGGACTTCAGTTTCAGCCTGATGGAGTCCTCCTCGTAGAGGGCTTCGATAACCGAATTGCTCTCTACGCCCGTAATGACCTTTCTGGAGTACAGGGGCCTGAAGTCCTTCGCGGAGATAAAGAAATGGGATTTCTCACCCTCGGTTCCCTTCCGCACAGCCCAGTAAGTAATTCTGTAAGCCCTTTCGCCTTCGTACGTGGCAGTGTCAACGTCGATGTAATACGTTCCCTGAAGGCTTCCCTTGAGAAGCAGGTCATAAACCCTGGTCTCAGGGGTGAGGGCGTAGGGCTTGAGCGAGAAAGCTATGAGAAAAAGAGACAGAAGGCTCATCACTTGAGCACTTTCTTTATGTGGTACCTCATCTCGGTGCCGAGATCCATGTACTTGAGCATCCTGTGGGGCGGCCTGACGTCGTACCAGATGTTGAAACTGCGCCTGTCGAGCTTGAGAAGGTATCGAACGGCTTTTTTCTTGCCCAGAGAAGTGGGCAGGGTACCCACGCCCTGGGAGATCACAGTGGCATTCCCGAGTTTTTTGTTCATGGGATAAAGGACCTTGAAATTCAGGCTGTCGCCCTGCTTCAGGTCCACCGATTCCAGCAGGAAGGGCACGAAAGCCGAGGGATAGGCTACTTCCTTCGCCACGACAATGGCTGTATCCAGCTCACCCGAAGAAGCCCGCCTCAGGATGCTGATCAGGGTATCACGATACTGAACCATGGTCTCTCCCGTAATGGGCCGGTTCTTCCCGAAGGTCATCTCTGTTTTCTCATAAAACCAGAGAGGATTCCCCTTCTCGTCCAGTTCCATATAGATGGAATCCTTGATGGAAGAATTCTGGGGCGCCTGCTTGATTCTCCTCATAAAAGCGTAGATGTCCTCGATCTTTGAGACGCTCTGTATCATCTCGCCTGTGTCGGAGAGGCCACCATAGACGGTATAGAGGACCCTCGCGCCCTTGCTCCAGTTAGAAATATCCGCCCTGAAACCCGGCAGGGTCAAAACTATCGATATTAGCAAATTCAACATGCTCGATTCCTCCTTGTATATTTAAAACCTCAAACATGTGGTAAAATAGTCAATGACTAAAATGTCTAATCTTCTGGGGAAGGGCATAACCTCCTTACAGGGAAACTTCTCCCTGGCTGAAAAGTCTACCTCA
>JAGGUL010000095.1 GCA_021158525.1 Candidatus Hydrothermota bacterium
ATCCATCCCGAATCGACGGCCGACCTGGAGGCTCCCACTGCAGCCCTGAGGTCGCCCTTTTCGTTAACGAGGCCGGCGAGCTCCTGGAGGAGCTTGAACCCCTCGGGCCCCCCCATCCCCCTTCCGCCCGAGAAGATAACGTCGGCCTCCTGAATCTCCACACCGCCCCTCTCCTTCTCGGCAAGGCCCAGGTTCTTCACCTGAGACGTTCCTCTAACCTCTATTTCGACCTCTACCACGGGGGACCGCTTCCCCAACGCCTGAGGAACCTCGAAGGTCTTAGGCATCACCGAGGCTATAAGGGGTTTTGCGCTCAATTTAAAGTGACCCAGGGCCTTTCCTCCGTAAAGAAACTTCGTGTAAATCAAATGACCGTCCTCGAATTTGAGCTCCACGGCTTTCGAAGCCATTGGAACCCCTTTGGAGACGGCCACCCTCGGGGCGAGCTCGAGTCCCCTTTTGGTGGCGGCAAAAAGCAGAAAATCGCCATCCTCGATCAGAGAGGAAAGGGCTTCGGCATGGGCTTCCACGGTGTAAGGTGAGAGGCCCGGGTTTTTCAGAACCAGCACCCTGTCGGCCCCGTAATTTCCCAGCTCCTCGAGGGCATCCGATTCCAGAGGCTCGGGCACGAGGAGCTCTACCTCGCCGCCTGCCTTCTCCTTCAAAAGCAGGGCCGCACCCAGCGCTTCGAGGGAAGCGCCCTTAAAGGATCCGCCGAAAACCTCGATGTAAATTCTGTATCTCATCGCTTCCTCCTATAGAATTCCCTGCTCTTCCTTGAGGAGCCTGACGAGTTCCCTGACCGCTTCCTCGGCGGGCACATCCAGTATCCTGCCCTGCTCGCGCGGTGGCGGAGGCGACAGGAGCAGAAGCTCGTGATTCGAGGCGGGAACATGGGCGGGAACCACCTCAATTTCCTTTTTCCTCGCGGCCATAATTCCCCTGAGCGTGGGCAGCCTCGGCTCGTTCAGACCTTTCTCGCAGGTGATCAGTGCCGGCATTATCAATTCCAGGGTCTCCACCCCGTAATCGGTCTCCCTCCTGACTACGAGGGTCGGCGGATTTACTTCCAGGCCGATCGCATAGGAAGCTTGAGAAATCCCAAGCAAAGAGGCAACGTAAGAAGGCACCTGACTGTCCGACATGTCCGCGGCCTCTTTTCCCGTCAATATCAGATCGAAACCCTCTTTTCGTGCAAAATCGGCCAGGACTTTCGCCGTGGCAAATCCATCCACCCTGTCGGGGTTCTCTGTGCGAAGGAGCACAGCCCTGTCGACGCCGAGAGCCAGCGCGTTCTTCAACACATCCCTGGCGCTATCATCGCCCAGAGATGCTGCGACAATCTCACCCTCACCGAGGTTCTCCCTGATCCTGAGGGCCTCTTCAACTGCGTATTCGTCGTAGGGATTGGTGACGTAAGTCAGCGATTCCTCGCGCACTATATCGGAGCCATCGGGCTTCACCCTGATGGGTATCCCCGTATCGGGAACGCGTTTTATAAAGACGAGTATCTTCAATCCAGACCTCCTCTTATTGAATGCAACAGCTTGAACTCCAGCAAGTATAGAAAAAACTGCCTTTTAAGTCAAGGTGCGGCCTTCTCCTGCTCCCGTATCAACCAGAGAAAGAGGACCGGGTCACTCCTCGATCGATTCCCAGAAGTCCTCCTGGATGTGGGGGGCCTTTCTCTCGGATTCTATGAGCCTGTAGTAGGAAGGGGCGTCCTTTTTGCGGACGTTGCCCTGGGGGAGTTCCACAACCTCTACCCTCACTTTCCTCGTGGGCATGTCCAGGAGGATCTCATCGCCCGGCTTAACCTGAGCCGCAGGCTTGGCTTTTTTGCCGTTTATGAAGACATAGCCCAGATTGCAGGCCTTGCGGGCGCCCTCTCTCGTCTTTATCAGCCTGACCTTTTTGAGATAATAATCTACCCTCAATTCCCTATATTCGTCCTCAGGATCTTTCCGCCCAGTTTCTCCGCGACGAGTTTTATAGCCCTTTTCACCCCGGTCGTGACGGCGACCTCCGCCCTCCTGGCGAGCTTAACGGTCACCTCCCCTCCGCTCAACTCGACCAGGATGAAAAACCTCTGGGAGATCCCTCCTTCCGAAACCAGGGTCTCCAGGAGGATCCGGTCGCCCTTTTGATTTTCAAAAACGTCAAAGTAACGAATAACTCCGCCGTCGAACCTGATCTCGGGGCCGACGAGCTCCCCGAGCCTCTTAACATCGATCCCTTCCCTCTCCAGAACGACATGTGGCATCTCCTTTACCTCCTCCACGAGCTCCCTTATTCCGACAGGGTGCACGGCCTTTATTCGCCTTAAAAAATATATCCTCTTCCCCATCCTCTCCCATTTTCTCCTGTATTTTGTATCGAAGTAGTCGGGCATTTCAAGGGTGAATTCCTCCCCTTCCCATTTCCAGTAAGGTGATTCCCTGAAAAGTTCAAGGGCGTACTCTAAATATTCATCGTGGTCTGTGACGAAATAGAATTCGCCGCCGTCGACGGTTCTCGAAGCGAGGAGCTCGAGGAATTCGCCGTCGAGCAACCTCCTCTTTTTGTGTTTCTTCTTGGGCCACGGATCGGGAAAATTCATATAGGTGACGGAAACCGACCTCTCGGGGAGAAAATAGAAACCGAGGCGAGCATCCATTCTGACGAGCCTAACATTCGCAATGCCGGCCTTCTCGATTTTACTGATGGTCTTCCTGATACACTTTGACGAAAGCTCAAAACCCAGGAAATTCCTCTCTGGAGCCTCCTTTGCCTTTCTGACGAGGAAATGCCCGTAGCCAAAACCGATCTCAACCTCGAGGGGCGCTTCTCTGCCGAAAATGGCCGCGAGATCGAGGGGTCTGCCCAGTTCTTTAGGATCGACGATGTAATTCACAGCTTCTGAATTCAGCCTCAAATCCAGAGCAGGATCCTGAACAGCCTTCCCCACCTTATTTTCTTCCAGAAAGCGTACAGGGGCTGTTCCTTGTCCCAGGAAAAGTAAATTATGAGCGGGGATCCCTTGAGGAATTTCATGGGAAGGGGCCCCCAGAACCTGGAATCCAGCGAATAATCGCGGTTATCGCCCATCACGAAGATGTTACCCTGCGGCACCACAACGGGACCGAAGTTATCCCGAACCCTGTTCTGGCCCATAAAACGCCTCTCCACCCACGCCCTCTGGTATTCCTCCCTGGCCAGGGGGTTATCGAGGTCCATGAGAGGAGGAAAAACCCGGGGGTCTTTGTGCACGACATAGGGCTCATCGAGGGGCTTCCCGTTTATGTAAACCACCTTGTTCTTTATCTCGATCGTATCTCCGGGAAGGCCTATACACCTTTTCACGAAATCCTTTTTCGGCTCCAGGGGATAGTTGAAGACGACCACGTCTTTCCTGTCGGGCCTGTGAAAATCCAGTATCTTGACGTGAGTATAGGGGATCTGTATGCCGTACGTGAACTTCGTCACGAGGAGAAAATCCCCGGGCAGAAGGGTATCCTCCATGGATCCCGTGGGGATCTCATAAGCCTGAATGAAAAGGGCCCTGATGATCAGGACCACGACGATAGTCCAGACCAGCGACTCGAACCAGGATTTCATCTTGCTGCTCATAAGAGGGAAGTATAAAAGGACCGGCGAACTAAGTCAATTTACCGCTTTTCCTCATGTGGTTACTATTTTGAGATGTCACATTTAATTACCATTTTAGAATGTCACATCTGTGGTATAATCCTCCTGCTCAAAAGATCAGTAGGAGGAAATAAGAATGCAGAAATACACACTTACGGAGGCTGACATGAAGAGATACATCGTCCTCAAAAGGGTCATTGAAGGTTCGTTAACCTTG
>JAGGUL010000060.1 GCA_021158525.1 Candidatus Hydrothermota bacterium
GGAGGGAACCGCTCAACAAAAGATGGCCAAATCTACAAGAAACTTTGACTAATATCGCTTACCGAGGAGCCTTCTTGCCTCCTATTCCCAGGATAGATAAGGTTTGGGGGAATTATGTCCTTCTGCGTACTCATAGGTAGAAACGGTATATACATCTGTCGCTGACGACTCATCTTCAAGTTTCAGAAGAAAAGCGAGATAGTTCGAGGCCGTTTTTTTCTGGAGCACGACGGAGTCCGGAACGGTAACCGCGAACCAATCGCCACTATTGGGCATAACAGCCCCGACCTTAACGCCATTTTGAATCAAATTCCAGTAGCCCGAAACGTCCAGGGGCCCCTGAGCTGTATCGGGAAACTGAGTAAAACCGTCGATAACATACACCTCGATGGCAGTGGGGCTCCCAAATTTCTCTATGCACTGACCATGAAAGACAATGTCTCCGCCGTCCCACTCAGATATATCAAAGCGATAATAGACCCTGGTGGTGAGTGTATCCCCTCCCCCACTGACCACCGTGCCACAGAAGGAACCCTCGGATACGCCGTTGATAAATCCGAAAAGAGTATCGGGAAGGTAATGGGTGAAAACAGAAACACCGCCATCATCCACGCCGACCTGTATCTCAGCACGTACCTCAACGGGCTCCTCGCTTTCCTCAGAGCAACCGACGATGGCAAGGGCAAATGCCAACAGGATTGCCCCAAAAATTCCGGAGACATATATTCGTTTCATATATCTCCTCCTTTTGTCGGAATTATAAAAAGAAACACGCGCTCCCCGCAAGGTCATCTGAGCCATGAAAGTGCTTGACACAAAATGAAACGTCAGTCTATCCTTAAGCGAAAGAACGTATGATCGCTATTCTTTTTGTCCTTGTCGACGTTATTGGACCCATCGGGCTGGTCCTCCTGTTTCTCTACAAAAACAAAGAGACCAGAGACCTGATAGGACCTCGGCTCATGTACGCCGGGCTGATAGCGTTTATCCTGTTTCCCCTGTTTTTGCCGCGTAAACACTTCGAGGGCTGGTTGATTCAACAGAACTCCGATTTCTACTTCGTCGCCTTCATCGTTCAGATGCACAACAATCTTTATGAGGAACTCGCGAAGCTGGTCTCGCTCATTCTCGCCGTCATCATGCTCGAAGAAAAGGGGCGGAAGGCGATCTCGTCCTTCAGAGGCGCCCTCTATCTCGGCTACGCCCTCGGTCTCTTTTACGGCGTCGGCGAGGCCGTAACCCTCACCCTTATCGCAAAAAATCCTCCTCTTTATCGCATATTCGGCGTAAACCTCTTTCTGCTCTTCATAAATTTCCGCTGGCTCTGGGAGAGGTTCCTGGCACTTCAGATGCACGGCATAATGGGAGGTCTTGTGGGAATCGGCTACCATTATCTCAGAAAAAAGGACCGATGGAAGTTCCTCCTTTTCTTCCTCATTGCCATACTGTATCACGAGCTGGTCGATGGGCTTATAATTTATATCGGCTACAATGCGGGCAGGCCGCTGGCAAAGTTTCTATTGAGTAACTTATTTTCTGTTGTCTTGCCCGCAGAAGTAGTCATTGGGTATGTGATTCTGGCGATACTTGCCAGAAAAGGAGGAAAAAATGTGGAGTTTAGTGCTGATAATCCTTATGGGAGCTGAGGGATCAGGCCTCGCATTGGGCGAGAAAACCTATGACTTCTATGTCTCGGGGCAGAAAAAGGGAGAGATAAAATACGTTATCGACACGCTGAGGGAAGGCGATACGCTCCTTTACCGATTCACCTCCTTAACCCTTTTAGAGGGCGACACGGTGGATTCCACCGTTGTTAATTTCCGGAATGACTTCACACCCGTATCCAGCGCGAAATATCTGAACACGCCGCAGACGGGAAAGATGACCCTTAAAGTAACCTATAAGCCTGACAAAGCCATCATTAATCTCGAAACGGCCAGTGGCTCCAAAGAGATGGATGTGAAATATAAAGACAGGGTCTATGACAACGAGGAGATCACGTTGATTCTGCCTTTCCTCGATTTCGGCGATAAGGACCAGATTGAGATCAGGGATCTTTCCTCTTTCTCGGGTACAGTCGTCAAAATAAAGGTAACCCGAAAGGGACAGGAGGAAATCGATCTAAACGGGGAAAAAGTGAAAGCCGAGCGATATGACCTTAAATTCCTCGGCAAAAAGGTAAGCGTTTATTACGCTCCAGAGAACAGACGCATGGTTTATTATCTCGATCGAACGCAAAAAATCGAGATGAAATCCCAGAAAAGCGGCGAGGAGGTGAGATAAATGCCTGTGATGGACATAACAGTGATACCAGCAGGGCATCCCTCTCCCAGCGTCAGCAAAGTGGTCCGAGAAGTGTTGAAGATACTCGACGAAATGAAAGTTAAGTATCAGTTAACCCCCATGTCGACGGCCGTCGAGGGGGATCTGAACACCCTACTGGAAGTGATAAAAAGGGTTCACAACCTGCCCTTCGAGATGGGCTATCCGAGGGTCGTCACGATAGTCAAAATTGATGAGCGAAAGGACAAAGAGCTAACCCTGGATGGCAAAATCAAATCGGTGAAGGAGGGCAGATCATGACAGAAGAGAAAAAACCATCGGAGACCCCGGAAACCAAAAAACAGGAGAGATCGGAGGAAGAAAAGGCCAGGGAACCAGTAAAAGTCCGGGAACTTTTGCTCTTGACCCTCGCGAATCTGGAGGGAAAAGCCTGGGCATACCTCGGAGCGATAACACACGTCGAGACTGGAGAGATGAAGAAGGACCTCAAGGAGGCAAAACTCGCCATCGATGCTTACGCCGCACTTTATGAGCTCATCAGGAATGAAATCGGAGACGAGGAGAAAAAACAGTTGGAGCTGGCCCTCACCAATCTCCGCCTCAACTTCGTGAAGGAAAAGGAATGAGAGACCTCACTGACCTATTTCAGGGAAAAGCCGATGGGAAAAGGGCCCATGAACTCCTCAAGGAGCTCACGAAATATCACAGAATACAGGTCACAAAAGGCTACGACGAAGCCCTGTATTTTCTGAAAGGTTACCTCGAAGAGTACGGCATTAAAGCGGTAGTAGAGGAATTTGAGGCGGGAAAAAAGTACTGGGGGTACAAAACCCCAACGGGCTGGAAGGCCTCTAAGGGGGAACTCTGGGTCACAGTGGAAGATGGCTCGGCAGAGAAAATCGCAGATTACGGAGAAAACCCTCTATCTCTCATCCAGAGAAGTTATTTCAGGGGCGAGCTGAAGGCCCTGGATTTTGAGGTAGTGGAGAAGGGCGAAAATCCAGAGGACTACAGAGGCCTCTCCCTCGAAAACAAGCTCGTTCTGACACGCGGAGCTCCCTGGAGGGTCAGAGACCTGGCGGTGGATAAGTTCGGCGCCCTGGGGCTCCTCTATCACGGCGTCATGGATGTTGAGGGTCTGGACAGATCTTCCCTGCGTGACGTCAGAAACTATGTCGCTTTCTGGCCAACGGGAGGGGAAAAGAAGAAAGCATTCGGCTTTGCCCTCACAGCAGCACAGGGCGAAAAACTAAAGGACCTCAGAGGAAAGGCAAGGCTGAACCTGCATATAGACGCCGATTACGAGCACCTGGACATACTGGACCTCGGCGGAAAGATCCAGGGCGAGAGTGAAGAAGAAATAATGCTTATCGCCCATCTATGTCACCCCAGGCCCGGAGCGAACGACAATGCCTCCGGTGCTGTCGCCCTCATAGAAACAATACGCCTGCTGAAAAAGTCGATCGAGGAAGGGATCCTGAAGAAGCCTAGAAGGAGCATTTCCTTTCTCCTCGTTCCCGAGTTCACTGGCACCTTCGCCTTTCTCGATAGATATTACAAGAAAAAGCACATCATCGCCGGTCTCAATCTGGATATGGTGGGCGCGGATCAGGGTAAAACGGGAAGCACGCTACGGGTTATAGGCCTGCCAGCGCAGCTCGGCGGCTTCGAGGATGCCCTCCTTTACGAGATCCTCCTCAACGTATCGAGAAGCAGAGGGTTAAAGACCTATTTCTCTGACTTTCAAAGTGGCAGCGACCACGCCGTTTTTTCCGATCCCACCGTGGGAATTCCCATGCCCCATCTCTTTCAGTGGCCTGACCTCTATTATCATACCGATCACGACACCCCCGAAATGGTCAGCCCGGAAAGCCTCGAAGTGAGCATAACGATCGCAGCAACTTATCTCTATTACCTTGCCATGGCGGGAGAGAATGACTACATGGAACTCGAATCGATGTACCTGAAGCACCTTCCCGAGAGGATCAGAGACCACCTGAAAAGGCTTAAGGGGGCGGAGCCTCCTCCCACAAAAGAAGCCCTCTCAGAGTATTTCCGTGACTACGCGAGAAGGTCCTATTACAGGGCATTAAAAACCCTGGGCATGAAGGCAAAAAGAAACAGGAGGAAAAATTTCCTGAAACTAACAGCGTCAGTCATCGAGGACCAGCTCAGAGACTACAGAGCGGCCAAATCTCCGCCCTCTGGCTGGAGCCGCGAGGTATACAGAAGGCTTAAAAAGGGGCCTCATTTCCTTCGTCAGAGAAGGCACGAGCTCTCCGACACCGACAGGGAAACGCTCTCCCAGTTAATACTGAAAAAGAACAGGATAAGGGCTGCCAACTCGTTTTTCTTCTGGATGGATGGCAAGAGAAATCTGGACGAGATCGCCCGATATCTCTTGTCGGAAGGTCTTTTTTACAGGGACGACCTGGAAAAAATTCTGGAAATCTCCCTGAAGCTCGGGGAAATCGACAGGGTGCCTTTATAAGCGGGACCTCATCCTGAGGTCTCGCCTCATATAGTGCATCAGGGAGATAAGTAGGGCGATACCGCCCATTATGCCTATATCTCTCAGCCCACTTGCAAAAAGGATCACAAATAGAAAGGCGAGGACTCCGTTCAGACCCGTGAGAAAAAACAGGTAATCGGGCAGATTCCACCCCTTCTGCTCGAGGAAGTTACCCGTTTCCGATCCCCGGAACATGACCCAGTCAACTATAAGAGCAGCGCCTATAGGCAGGACTATGAAAAGCTCCCATACGGCTTCCAATCCCCTTCCCCTCGAAAGAAGCAGGAAAAAGTGGTAAATCTACAGACCTGACCAGAGAATTCCCAGAATCAGATTTGCCTGACTTGATCTCAATGTCCCGCCCTTCTCATATTTTGATCCCGTACTTCTTTATCTTCATATAGAGCGTCTTCCTGCCTATGCCGAGGAGCCTGGCCGCCCTGGTCTTATTTCCGCCGGTCTCGGAAAGGGCCTTCTTTATGAGATTTTTCTCCGCCTCTTCCACCGATATAATTCCCTCAGGATTCACGGCCTCCTTGCCGTCCCAGATGTCCATCGGCAGGTCATCCACTGTGATTATATCTCCCTTACCGAGAGCAAAAGCTCGTCCTATGACATTCTCGAGTTCCCTCACGTTACCCGGCCAGTGATAGTACTGCAGCGCTTCCAGAGCCTTGTTAGTGATGCCTTTGATCTTTTTCCTGTAAATCTTGTTGAATTTCAGGATAAAGTGTTCGACAAGCAGAGGGATATCCTCTTTCCTCTCCCTTAAAGGAGGGAGGACGATGTGAACGTAGGAGATCCTGTAATATAGGTCGAGTCGAAGCACTCCATCTCTGAGAGCCTCGTTCACCCTTCTGTTGGTGGCGGCAATCACCCTCACGTCCACTTTTCTCGCTCTTGTTTCCCCTATCCCCCGGACTTCGTTATTCTCCAGCACGCGCAGTAGCTTAACCTGGATGTGAGAAGGCATCTCCGAGATCTCGTCGAGAAAGAGAGTACCGCCATCAGCTGCCCTGAAAAGTCCCTCATAATCGGCTATCGCACCTGTGAAAGCACCCCTCTTATGACCGAAGAATTCGCTTTCCATCAGAGATTCAGGGATCGCACCGCAGTTCACGGCGACGAAAGGCTGTTTCGAACGCGAGCTTAAGGCGTGAATAGCGCGCGCCACGAGCTCCTTGCCGGTCCCAGTCTCCCCCTCGAGGAGAACAGGAAAATCCTCATCGGCAATCCTGGTTATTATCTCCTTTATCTCTTTGATCCTCGGATTGTCGCCAACAATGGCGCCGAGAGGATCGTTATCGTCAAAAGCCAGTCCTTTCATCCCCTCCCTCCAAAATTTGCACTCATTTAATTTATACACGGAACTGTTCCCCTGTCAATGAGCTTAAGCCAATGCTACATATAACTTTTTACGAATAAAGGAGTTAATGCGCTTAACTGAAGCCACAAATTTTCCACATTTTTACCCATTAATTGGCCAATATTGCCCACATTCAGTCCCCCAAACCGTGCATCTCTTTTGAAATCAGTGTGTTATATGTGTGTCAAAAGGTTACACAGGGGCCTGATCCGGGGAAACCTGCAAAGCCTGTTCGAAATGGGAAAATAAACTTCCAGGCCGAATCCCGGAAACAGGCGATATTTCTCGCGTTCCTTGACTTCACCTCCAGCGGCCGATTATATTATAAAACCTGATGAAAAACCTCATAATTGCGATAGACGGAACTGCGGCCTCGGGAAAAAGCACGACTGCCAAAATCCTTGCGAAGAAGCTCGGAATCCTCCCCATCGATACGGGTGCAATGTACAGAGCAGTAACCCTCAAGGCCCTGAGACTGGGCATCCCGATCGAGAACAGGGAGGCAATTGAGGAACTCGCGCGACATACCGAAATTACCCAGAAGCTCGTAGAAGGCACGGTGAGGACTTTCCTCGATGGAGTCGACGTAACCGAGGATATTAGGAGTCCCGAAGTTGACAAAGCCGTCTCCCTCGTTTCCTCCTATGCAGGGGTGAGAAAAAGGCTCGTGGAGCTCCAGAGGAAGATGGCGGAACAGGGCAATGTGGTTCTCGAGGGCAGGGACATAGGAACAGTGGTACTCCCCGATGCTCCGCTGAAAATCTACATGGACGCTTCGCTCGAAGAGAGAGCGCGGAGACGCCTCGGCGATCTGAAAAAGAAGGGAGCAAATCCCACCCTGGAAGAGGTCATGGAGGAGCTCAGACGGAGAGACGAGTTCGATAGCAAACGGGAAATAGCTCCCCTGAAAAGGGCTGATGACGCTATCTACATCGATACAACCCGTCTCACGGTGGAAGAACAGGTGAGCATCATCCTGAAAGAAGTGGAAAAACGCTTCGGAGGGGACGATCCTTGAGCCTGAAATGGAGGACCTCCAGGTTCCTTCTTCTCGGCTTCCTGCGCCTTCTCTTCGGATTCAGAATTATAGGCGAGGATAGGGTTCCGAGGACCGGTAAGCTCATCATCTGCCCAAACCACAGGTCCTATTGGGATCCTCCCCTTGTGGGCGCAGCCACACCCCGGGAGGTCTTCTTCCTCGCAAAGGAGGAACTCTTCCACTTCAAACCTTTTGCGTGGCTGATCAGCTTCTTCAACGCAATACCCATAAGAAGGGATGCTGGGGGTAAAAGCGCCATAAAGACCGCCCTCCGCCTTCTTCGGGAGGGAAAAGCGATCGTGATCTTCCCTGAGGGAACTCGGAACAGGACAGAAAAACCCTTCCTTCCCTTTCGGCACGGCGCGTCGCTCCTGGCTTCCCTTTCGGGAGCCCCCCTTCAACCGGCCTTCATAAGGGGGCCTGAAAGCAGAACTTACCGATGGCTCCTGAGAGAAAGGGAGGTCAGCGTCAGATTCGGTGACCCGATATACCCAGACAGGTATCCTGGAGGGAGAGAGGGCCTTGAAAAGATGACTGAAGACCTCAGAAGGTCAATGGAGGCACTGGCCGAATGCAGATAATAATAGCAGAGGAATCGGGCTTTTGCTACGGCGTCAAACGGGCACTGGAGCTCGTCGACGAGTATCTGAAAAAAGGACTCAAATTTGACACCCTGGGACCGCTTATCCACAATCCCTTTGTCGTCGAGGAACTTAAAAGCAAAGGTGTCAATCCCATTGACAAACTCGAGGAAACCGATAAGAAATATGTAATGATCCGGACCCACGGGGTGCCGCCGGAGGTCTACAGGAGAGCTCAGGAACTCGGCATTACTCTGTTGGACGCGACCTGTCCCTTTGTGAGCAGGGCGCAGGAGGCTGCTCGAAAGCTGAGCGAAGAAGGCTACATCGTCGTGGTTGTCGGAAAACGAGACCATCCCGAAGTTCTCGGCATCCTGGGCAATGTAAGGGGAAAGGCTTATGTAGTCTGCGAGCCCGAAGAGATACGCAGTTTGAATTTAAAGGGAAAACGCGTGGGCTTCGTGTGCCAGACCACTTTCAGACACGATGTCTTCGCCAGATGTGTGACGGAAGCCTTGAAAGTTGTCGCAGAAATCAAGATAATTAACACTCGCTGTCATACGACGGAGAGAAGACAAAATTCTGTGTTGAAAATCGCCGATGAGACTGATCTGACGATAATCATCGGCGGAAGGAATAGTTCTAACACAAAAAGGCTTTATGAGCTCGCTTCCATGAAGGGCAGGGCATATCATATAGAAAGCCCTGACGAGCTGAAGGAAGAATGGTTTGAAAATGCGGAGAAAGTTGGAATAGCAGCGGGCGCATCGACGCCCGACTGGCTTGTCGAGAAAACTGTTGAGAAAATAAAATCTTTCGAAAGGAGGTCATAGGTGATATGAGTGATATAGGAGCAATGGAGGATAAGGAAAAAAATATGAAAGGAGGTGAAGAGGAAGCCTTCTTAAAGTTGCTGGAAGAATCTCTGAACCCTCCGAAGGAGGGGGAGATAGTAAAGGGCA